>NHIO02000051.1 GCA_002171975.2 Flavobacteriales bacterium TMED191 | reverse complement strand
TTTTGAACTAAAACAAAAACTAATAGGTTCCATATTTAACGAAAATTTAATTTTTGATGGAAAAAAATACCGAACCAATAAGAGTAATAAACTTGTTGAACTTATCTTCCTGAAGGTCAATGAATTAAAAAAGTTGAAAATAAAAAAAGCGGGCAAAAATACCCGCTTGTCTTGTTATGCTCCCCCTCTTGGACTCGAACCAAGGACCCTCTGATTAACAGTCAGATGCTCTAACCAACTGAGCTAAGGAGGATTTTTACTATATTGAGAAAGCAAATATAGAAAATAATTGTTTTTTTGTATCGTTTGATAACTAATTTTATTTTACTTATATGAGTTTACTTATAGTTGGCACTGTTGCTTTTGATGGAATTGAAACACCATATGGAAAAGCAAATAAAATTTTAGGAGGATCTGCTACATATATTGGTATCGCAGCTTCTTATTTTAATAAAAATTCCAATCTTATTTCAATTGTTGGTGAAGATTTTCCTGAAGCTAATATTAATCTTCTAATTTCACATGGAATTAACTGTGAAGGACTTGAGATCAAAAAAGGAGAAAAAACATTTTATTGGTCTGGTAAATATCACGACAACATGAATCGTCGAGATACACTGGAAACACATCTTAATGTTCTAGAGAATTTTCAACCTAAAATTCCTGATAATTATCAAAATTGTCAATTTCTTATGCTAGCTAACTTAATGCCATCATTACAAATGGAGGCATTAAAACAACTACACTCTAAACCTAAACTAGTTGTTACAGACACCATGAATTACTGGATGGATACATGTTTAAATGACCTACACGCAGTAATTTCGAAAACTGATGTGTTAATAATAAATGATGAAGAAGCTTTACAACTTTCGTGTTGTAAGAACCTGATTGATGCTGCTGCTAAAATACAAAAAATGGGTCCAGAATTTTTAATAATTAAAAAAGGAGAGCACGGTGCTATTTTATTCAACAAAAATGAATCTTTCAATTGTTCTGCTTTTAAATCACTAAAATGTATTGACCCAACTGGTGCTGGAGATACATTTGCTGGTGCATTTATCGGATATCTTAATAGTACTAATGACACTTCTTTCAACAACATGAAAAAGGGAGTTATTAGAGCATGTGCAATGGCATCTTTTTGTGTAGAAAATTTTGGTGTGCAAAACATAATGAATCAGTCTATTCAAAATATTCAAGAGCGAGTAAATTTTTTAGAGAAAATAAATCTTTAATCAAATAAGCCTTTTGGAGTATCTTTAGATTTCTCATAAGCCAAGTCTGCTTTTAATATTTGGCCCCTAGATGCTTCTACAGCAAGTTCATCACATCTCTCATTTTGAATGTGACCAGAATGTCCTTTTAACCAAATAAATTTAATCTGAAACTTGCGATAAACTTTTAAAAAACGTCTCCACAAATCTGGGTTCTTTTTTTTTGCAAATTTTTTTTTCTCCCAATTAAAAACCCAACTTTTATTTACTGCATCAACAACATATTTAGAGTCTGAGAATATATACACCATATAGTCTGTTTGTTTGATTGATTCAAGACCCACAATTACAGCTAATAATTCCATTCTATTATTGGTGGTTAATTTAAAGCCTTCTGATATTTCTTTAATATGCCCCTTATACTCTAAAATAATTCCATATCCCCCAGGCCCTGGATTCCCTCTAGCTGATCCATCTGTATACATATTAATTTTGTTCATCTAATATACTTTCTATGATTTTAGGAAAAAATTTTTTTTCTAATTTATGGACTTTGTTTGCAATTTCCTTTACCGAATCATATTTATTTATTGAACATTTTGCTTGAAAAATGATAGCTCCATCATCGTAATCTTCATTAACAAAATGAATAGTTATACCTGTTTCGGTATTTCTTTCTTCAAAAACTTTTTTATGTACGTTAATTCCATACATCCCTCTTCCACCATATAGAGGTAATAAACTAGGGTGAATATTTATTATCCTATTTTGATAAGTACTAATTAAATTGGTGGGGATTTTTAACAAGAACCCTGCTAATACAATAAAGGATATTTCCTGTTTTTTTAAATGTTCCATTACTTTACCATTTTTAAGCTCCGAAGGTAAAAATGGTAATATCGAAATTGAATGCCTTCTTGCCCTTTTTAACACATTTGCCTCTAAATTATTTGAAGCAACAAGATCTACTATTATCTTAGGATGGTTTTGAAAATATTTTATAATATTTTCTGCATTTGTTCCATTTCCAGATGCAAATACAGCTATTTTAATCATTAAACATAACCGTTAAAATGTTGAAAACCCTGTAAATAACCTAGTTTTTTTATTTATTTATACGTTAATAAATTCTATATCTTTACTAGGTAAATTAATTAAAATTTTAACTAAAAATACACAATTATGTCTGAAATATCATCAAAAGTAAAAGCAATTATAGTTGATAAATTAGTAATCGACGAAAGTGAAGTAACAGATGAATCTAATTTTATGTCTGACTTAGGTGCAGACTCTCTTGATACAGTAGAATTAATTATGGAATTTGAAAAAGAGTTTGACCTTCAAATACCTGATGATGAAGCTGAAAAAATTACAACTGTTGGCCAAGCAATTGAATATATAACAAGCCGCGCTTCCTAATCTATTTATTATGAAACTTAATAGAGTAGTTGTAACCGGAATAGGTGCACTAACTCCAATTGGAAATACTATTGAAGCATTTTGGAAAGCACTAGTTAATGGAGAAAGTGGAGCTGCAAAAATTACACATTTTGAACCTGAAAATTTTAAAACACAATTTGCTTGTGAATTAAAAGATTTAGATTTAAGCAATCATTTTGATAAAAAAGAAATTAGGAAATATGATAACTATACTTCATATGCTTTAATAGCAGTAGAAGAGGCTATTAAGGATTCTAATCTTGACTTAAATCAAATTGATAAAGATTTAGCAGGTGTAATTTGGGGGTCTGGTATTGGTGGTATAAAAACTTTTTCTGAGGAGGTTGAAAGCTATGTGAAAAATAAAAATATTCCACGATTCAGTCCATTTTTTATTCCAAAAATGATTGCTGATATCGCAGCTGGTATTATATCTATACAATATGGTTTAAGAGGGCCAAACTTTGCTACAGTATCTGCATGCGCATCATCATCACATGCAATTATTGACTCCTTTAACTACATTAGGTTGGGCAAAGCTAATTTATTTGTTTGTGGCGGTTCAGAAGCTTCTATTCACCCTGCAGGTGTGGGGGGATTTAACGCTTTAAGAGCCCTATCTACTAAAAATGCTAGTCCTACAACTGCTTCAAGACCATTTGATGTTGGTAGAGATGGATTTGTTTTGGGTGAAGGAGCAGGAGCCCTAATTCTAGAAAATTATGACCACGCTAGAAAAAGAGGTGCTAAAATTTATGCAGAAATTGTAGGAGGAGGCATGTCAGCTGATGCCTATCATATAACCGCCCCTCACCCTGATGGAGCCGGTGCAATTAATGTAATGAAACAAGCACTGTCTGATGCGCAGATTGAATCATCACAAATAGATTATATTAATGTACATGGAACATCTACTCCTTTGGGAGACGTGTCAGAAATGAAAGCTATACATAACGTGTTCAAAAATAATACTTATGATTTAAATATTAGCTCTACAAAGTCTATGACAGGCCACCTTCTCGGAGCTGCAGGTGCAATTGAAAGTATTGCCTCAATACTTGCTATAAAACATAAAACAATACCTCCTACTATCAATTTAGATTCATTAGACCCTCAATTGGACCCCAAAGTCAATTATACGGCTAATTCTGCACAAGAAAAATCTGTAAACTATAGTCTATGCAATACTTTTGGCTTCGGAGGACACAATGCATCGATTATATTTAAAAATTTTAACTAAGTTATTGTTAAAATTTATTAATTATATGAATAACCAATTTTAAAACATGAGACTGCATTTATCTAGTAATGATTACAAAAAAAATTATAACTTATTTGCATTTAGAAGCAACATAGAAGATTATCGTCTTGCGTATTTTCTTAATAAATATTCTAACTTCTTATTTAGACGAATGGTCGAAGACTTACACTGTGTAATTAATGGCAAAAATATTTACTTTTCGACCTTTGAAGATAACGATTTAGATTATGAAAAGTCATGCTATTTAATTTGCAATAAATCACTTTACAACGAAAATTTCAGTGCTGAAAACTCATTGTTTAGTTCTGGATTATTTGTCAATACAGCATTTTTAATACCAGAATTAAGTAAATTTGACTATTTGCTTAAGCTTATTGGTGTTTGGAAAACCCATGAGATAAAAGACATTTCTAAGAATCTTAATATGATAACACAAATAAACTCCGAAACACATATAGATTTAAATACGTTAAAGTCTATTAATAATCTAATTTTTTAAAAATGATTGAAAAAAAATATAGACTAAAAAGAACAAAAGTGGTTGGTACCATTGGTCCAAATTCTTTATCTAAAAAAAAGATTAAAAGGATGATTATGGCGGGCCTCAATGTATGCCGTATTAATTTCTCTCACTCTAATCATGAAGATGCTCTCAAAATTATAAATATTGTAACTGAATTAAATTTAGAACTCGATACACATGTTGCTATAATGGGTGATTTACAAGGTCCTAAACTCCGAATTGGAACAGTTGAAAAAAATTGTACTCTTCACAAAGGAGATAATATTATAATACAACATGGCAATAATAAATCTAATAATAACCAGATTTTTGTAGATTATAAAACAATTAATAATGATGTAAAATATGGGGCCAAAATTTTGCTAGATGATGGAAAACTTGTTTTAAAAGTAACTCAAATCAAAAATCATCAAATTCATTGTCTTGTTGTACAAGGGGGTCAACTAAAAGAAAAAAAGGGTCTAAATCTACCAAATACTAAAATATCTATCCCTACAATAACTGATAAAGATAAAATAGATCTTTTCTTTTGTATAGAACATAAAATTGAATGGATTGCATTATCATTTGTAAGAAATGGTAAAGATATTTTGGATCTTAAGGAGATCTTACAAAAGCATAATTCAAAATCCAGAATAATTGCAAAAATTGAAAAACCCGAAGCAATAAAAAATTTAAATAATATTATAAGACACTCAGATGCTTTAATGGTTGCTAGAGGAGACTTGGGTGTTGAAGTTCCAACACAAAAGGTGCCAGTCTTACAAAAAAAAATTGTTAGAGCTGCACGCCGAAACGCAAAACCTGTGATTATCGCTACACAAGTGATGGAAAGTATGATTAATAATTTAGCCCCAACAAGAGCTGAAACAAATGATGCCGCTAATGCGGTATTTGATGGTGCAGATGCATTAATGCTTTCGGGAGAAACTTCTGTTGGTAAATATCCAATTAGAGTGATTAGGATCATATCCAAAATTATCTTAGATGTAGAAGCATCTGACGAAAGAAAATTTTTTAATAAAATCTTACCATTAAAATCTAACCATCGATATGTGTCTGATTCAATATGTTATCAAGCATCTGAAATTGCTAATCAGGTAGAAGCAAAAGCCATTTTAGCATTTACTGCATCAGGCTATAATGCGCAAAAAGTTTCCTCTAACAGGCCGAATGCTCACATTTGTGTTTTTACCCATAATAGGCAATTGCTCAATACATTGAGTTTAATTTGGGGTGTTTTTGGATTTTATTATAATAAGTTTGATAGTACGGATAATACTATAGAGGAAACTCAATTGATATTAAAAAAATCCAAAATAATTAAATCCGGAGATTTTGTAATAAATATTGCAAGTATGCCAATTAAAGAAAAGGGGATGACAAACATGCTAAAGTTGGAAAAGGTGAGATAATTATTAATTTGTTGACTGAAATTGTTTTAAAAATCGAATATCATTATCAAAAAATAATCTTAAATCATCTATCTGGTATAATAGCATAGCAATTCGTTCAATACCTAGTCCAAAAGCAAAGCCAGAATAAATTTTAGGATTTATATTGACATTTTCTAACACATTTGGGTCTATCATACCACATCCCATAATCTCTAACCAACCCGTTCCCTTAGTAATTTTGTGGTCAGATTCGGAATTTAAACCCCAATAAATATCTACTTCAGCGCTTGGTTCAGTGAATGGGAAAAAGGAAGGCCTAAATCTTGTTTGTACATTATCACCAAATAAACTTTTTAAAAAATAGTTGATCATTTTTTTTAAGTCTGAAAAACTAACATCGTTGTCGATATATAATCCTTCGATTTGATGAAAAAAACAATTTGCACGAGCAGATATATCTTCTTTTCTGTAAACTCTACCTGGAGATATCGTTCTTATTGGAGGCGGGGTTTCATTCATATATCTTATTTGAACCGAAGAAGTATGAGTTCTTAATAGCATGTCCGGGTCAAGTGAGAGAAAAAAAGTATCCTGCATATCACGAGCAGGATGATTTTTAGGCATATTTAAAGCTGAAAAATTATGCCAATCATCTTCAATTTCAGGCCCTTCTGAAAGAGTAAATCCCACCTTTTCAAAAATACTTATAATTCTTCTTTTAACTTGAGAAAGCGGGTGCAAAGACCCAATATCTTCACAAGTAGAAGGTAAAGATTTATCTATATTGTTAGACTTTTTGCCTGAATTATCTTTATTAATAACTTTTGGGAGTTGTGACTTTTCAGTAATTATTTTTTTCAAATTATTTAATAGCGGGCCAAACTCGCGTTTTCTAGCCCCACTAAGAGATTTAAATTCACTAAATAATTGATTCAAAACTCCCTTTTTGCTTAGATATTTTTTATTAAAATTACTAACCTCTTCGTCACTTGAAATTGAGGCATTATTAATGTCATTTATATATTTATTTATTTTCTCCTGCATTTATAATATATTTGTTTGTATTTAAATTTACATCTTAATTAAAGAACCGACACTATGATTGTATCCAAAATACATAAAACACTAATTGTTTTATCATTATTTTTTTTAACTCAGTGCTATACTGAACCTTTTTTTGAATTAACTGTTCGTGTTTTAGATGACAACCTAAATCCAGTTGCTAATAGTGAGGTTAAAATAGAAATAACCGACATTCAAAATGGCAATCTTGTATCAGGCTCTATTATTAGCCAATCTGGAACTAGCAATCAAGATGGCAGTGTATTCTTTAGTTTTGAAAATAAAGCTTTTGTTACCGTGAGAGCTTGCTTTAGTGGCAATAGCAATCCCTCAACATATGTTTGTAAAGAAAGTAATGTTTATTTAGAAGAAAATACTAATAAAGAATTATCATTGATGTTAGAGGGTGATAATTGTGGATATTGTTTTTAAATTAAAAATTTATTCCTGAATCTGTAAAGTATAATATCGCTGACTCTTTCAATAGGTCTGTTTGTTCATCAACTTTCAAACTAGGTAAATCATCATTCGTTTTCCAATGAGGCCATCCATCTTTATCTTTTTTTAAAAACTGATAGTAGCCATATCGGCTTAATAGCTTACATATTGCAATGTGCAATAAATTTACTTTTTCTTCCTTCGTAAAATCTCTATAGCCCTGACCTAACTCATTAACTCCAATTAAAAATAATACGGCCTGAAGGTCTAATTTTTGATTGTCTCCGAATATGTCTGTTACATATTGAATTAGCTGTTTCCAGTTATTTTCCAATTTAGATTTGTTTTGCTCCATATTAACATTCTTAAGTGTTAATCTTTATTAAGTCTATTGTAGGTTCTAAGTAATTGTTCTTAAAAAATTCAAGCATTGCTCCCCCTCCGGTGGATACATAGCTAAACTTATTTTTAAGACCAAAACGAGCAACATCTGACACGGTATCCCCTCCGCCTATAAGACTATAGGCTCCTAAATCCGTTGATCTAACAATGTAATTTGCTGTTTTTTTTGTTCCATTCGAAAACTCTTCTATTTCAGCTATCCCCATAGGACCATTCCACATAATTAATTTTGAATCTAATATATATTTTTTAAATAATTTTATTGTCCTAGGTCCAATATCTGCCCCCATAAAGTTTTCTGGAATACTGTCTATTTCTTTAATACTTATCTGACTGCGACTTTTAATATTATTAGTAATCACACAGTCCACAGGTAAAATAATATTTGTCTTTGTTTGCTTAGCTTTATTTAAAAAGTCTGCAACAATTGCTAACTCATCATCTAAACACAATGATGATCCAATTTGTCCACCTGTTTTTTTAACAAAAGGAAACGACATGCCACCACCAATTAGAATGTTGTCAGCAATATTAAGAAATGTTTCCAAAATATGTATTTTAGAGCCTATTTTAGAGCCTCCAATAATAACTGTAAAAGGTTTCTTTTTGCTATTTTTTAATGCGTTTAGTTCTTTAATTTCTTTTTCTAATAAAAAACCCTGGTATTTGTGTTTGAAAAATTCAAGTATTCCAAATATAGAAGCATGGTTTCTATGTGAAACCCCAAATGCATCATTTACATATATATCCCCAAATCTTGATAATCTTTCGGCAAATAACTTATCATTGTTTATTTCTTCAGGATGAAATCTTAAATTTTCTAACAATACCACATTGGTCTTATTATTTAAATTAATAGGATTTAACAGCCAATCCTGATAAAAAAAAACATCTTTTTTTAATAATTTAGAAAGTGGATTAACTACAATTTGTAAAGAAGACTCTTTCGTCTTTTTCTTGGGTCTTCCTAGATGAGATATTAAAATAACCTGTTTCCCTAAATCCAAAAAAAAATTAATTGTTGGAATAGTCGACTTTATTCTTGTAAGATCACTTATGGTTCCGTTATAAATTGGAACATTATAGTCAACTCTTATTAATACTCGCTTTAAAGATTTAAAGGGGTCATTCATTAGATTATCATAATATTAGAGTTTAAAATTAATATAATTCCGGAATCATTATATCTAGTTTTAACAAATCTTATTTTGTAAATTTAATCATAATGTTATTTATCAACGTTTTAGGGCATAATAATATTAAAGATATTTTAATAAAAGAAGTGTCAAATAATCGCATTCCCCATGCACAACTATTCGATGAGCATGAGGAAATTAGTGCTCTTCCAATGGCATTAGCTTTTTCAATGTATTTATTTTGTCAGAATAGAACCTCCTCTGATGCATGTGGTAAATGTTCTAGTTGTAAAAAAATGCTAAAATTAGTTCATCCTGATATTCATTTTTTTTTTCCTAGTAAAAGTGTGGGAACTATAAAATCTGGCAGTAAACTAGCATTTCCTGATTTCCAAAAACAATTATTAGAAAACCCTTATCTTAACGAATCTGACTGGTATAAATCTATTAAAATTAAAAACTCTGGAGAAATTCGAGTTTCTGATGCGCGAGTCATTAATAAAATTACTAATCTTAAGTCTTATGAGGGAGGATATAAAATTTTTATTATTTGGCACGCTGAAAAATTAAATTCCGAAGCAAGCAATAAACTTTTAAAAAATATTGAAGAGCCAAATTCAAAAACTATATTTATACTAATTACAAAATCACCTAACCAGTTACTTTCTACAATTCACTCTAGACTACAGACCAAAAAATTTAGTAAATTAACAAGTATGGTTTTAAAAAATCGCGTACAGAAACTTTTTCCAGAACTAAATGAAAAAGATATTAATACTCAAATATCTCTTTTTAATAATAACTATAACCAAATTATTAAACATTTATCCGGTGATTTTAAACACGAGAATAATTATAATCTATTTATTGATTGGGTTAGACTTTGTTTTCTAGCAAAAAACAAAAAACAAGTTGATGATTTGGTTGAATGGTGCAATAATACTGCTGCTCTTGAAAAAGCTAAACAATTAGATTTTATAAAAACATCCTTGGAGATAATTAGGTGTAGCTACCTAGTACAGTACGGGACAAATATTAGTCTGCCACAAACATCTAATAGTAATTTTAATTTTATTAAATTCGCTGAGCGAATAAAAAGTACTAATATTAGCGAATTTGTTGACTTACTTAATAACGCTTTCCTTGCGCTTGATAGATATGCAAATTCTAAAATACTTTTTTTAGATTTATCATTTTCAATTGGAAAATTATTACACAAATAATGAAAATATGACAAAGTATTATAAGTATTTTTTGATAATTTTTATAGGGCTTTTTTTTATAAGCTGCGACAATAAAAAAAGCTTTATTTATAAATTCACAAATAACCAGTGGGATATTCAAAAAGATACTATACAGTTCACTTATAATGTCGATAAAACAGAGGCTAAATATGATGTTTCCCTTTTCTTACGTAATAATTTAGATTATTCATATAGGAATATTTATATGTTTGTGGAAATTTTGCAT
Organism: Flavobacteriales bacterium TMED191; assembly: GCA_002171975.2. Taxonomy (NCBI): domain Bacteria; kingdom Pseudomonadati; phylum Bacteroidota; class Flavobacteriia; order Flavobacteriales; species Flavobacteriales bacterium TMED191. Next base: position 98,049 of record NHIO02000051.1, on the reverse strand, counting down.
CTGAATAATATTGTACGTACAGATACAATACAATACGCAATTACTGACAAATACGGTCGGTGGTATGGGCGGGGCATGGGAGACACAAGGGATAATTATTTTTTATTTGAAAGTAATATGAGCTTCGCTAAGGCTGGTGCTTATACATTTAATATAACTCATGGTATGAGAACTAACCCCTTATTAGGGTGTAATAGAATTGGACTTAAAATATCCGAAAATGACTAAGAAAAAATATAATTTACTAAGTCTGTTTCTCAAGTATGCTATAATGTTAGCAATTGTCGGTCCAATGTTTTTATTGATTATATGTGTTTTAATAGCGTCACAAGGAGTATGGGGCCCGCTTCCAGATTTCAAAGAATTAGAAGATCCTGAAACCAACTTAGCGACCGAAATTATTTCTTCCGATCAAAAAGTTCTCGGTAAGTACTTTTATGAAAATCGAACTCACGTAGACTATGATGAATTATCTCCTTACATAATTAATGCTCTAATAGCCACAGAAGATGAGCGATTTTTTGACCACTCAGGCATTGACTTTATTGCCCTACTTCGAGTAACCAAAGGGCTCTTAATAGCTAAGAATAGTCTTGGCGGGGGAAGCACAATTACACAGCAATTAGCAAAAATGTTTTTTTCTGAAAGACCGAAATCTAAAATAGAACGTATCCAGCAAAAATTTAAAGAATGGATAATTGCTGTAAGAATTGAAAGACAGTATTCTAAAAAGGAAATTATTTCTATGTATTTAAATAGATTCGATTTTTTAAACTTAGCGGTTGGAATAAAATCTGCTTCAAAAATTTATTTTAATTCAACTCCTCAGAATTTAACAATTGAACAAGCTGCAACATTAATTGGAATGGCTAAAAACCCATCATTATATAATCCACTTCGACGACTAGAAAAAACAAAAAACCGGAGAAATATTGTTTTGAGTCAAATGGTTAAAAATGAATACCTAAGTGCTAATTTAAAAGATTCTTTGCAAAAGCTTCCTTTAGTATTAAATTTTAATAAAGTCGACCATAACGAAGGTCATGCCACATATTTTAGAGAACAGCTTCGTGCATTTGTAAGCAAATGGTCCAAAGAAAAAGAGAAAACTTCAGGACTAAAATACAACATCTATAAAGACGGGTTAAAAATTTATACCACTATTGATTCCAAAATGCAAAAATTTGCTGAAGATGCTGTAAAAGAACACCTCAAAGAATTACAAAATAAATTTTACAATCATTGGGAAGGTTTTGAAAATGCACCATATGATACAAGTTGGAGAGAAGGGCAAATAGATACTTTAATTATTATACCCTCTATTAAAAGATCCGAAAGATATCGCAAACTTAAACTTGCTAAAGTAGACACAACTGAAATAATGCAGATATTTAATACTAAATGCACTATGTCACTTTTTTCTTGGAATGGCTTCATAGATACATTAATGACTCCTTTAGATTCTATCAGGTATTATAATTATATTTTACATTCTGGTTTAATTTCCATTGAGCCTAGTTCTGGTGCAATAAAAGCATGGGTTGGGGGAATTAATCATAAGCAATTTAAATACGATCATGTGCAAGATGGGAAAAGACAAGTTGGATCAACATTTAAACCATTTATATATGCTACAGCGATTGACCAATTCAAATACTCTCCATGCTTTAAAGTTCCAAATGTTCAAGTGATTTTTGAAAAAGAAAAATGGCGATTAGATGAAGATTATATTCCAGAAAATGCAAACAAAAAGTACGGTGGAGAATTAACTTTGATAGAAGGACTAGCAAAATCGAAAAATACAGTTTCTGCCTATTTAATGAAACGGGTAGGGCCTAGAAAAGTTATTAAATTAGCTCGAAAAATGGGTGTTTCAAGCTACCTGCCTGCTGTACCGTCTCTATGTTTAGGAACTGCTGAAATCTCACTGTTTGAAATGACTGGTGCATATGGCACATTTGCAAATGGTGGAATTTTTATGGAACCCTATTTTGTGACAAGAATCGAAGATAAAAATGGGGTAGTACTTGAAAATTTTTCTAACACTCCTCAAGAGATTTTAAGTGCCGAAAAAAACTTTATTATGGTTAAACTCCTTCAAGGAGTAGTTAATAAAGGTTCGGGAAATCGCCTTAAATGGAAATATAATTTACATAATGAAATTGCTGGTAAAACTGGTACTACGCAAAATCATTCTGATGGCTGGTTTATTGGGTTTGTTCCTGATTTAGTTACTGGGGTATGGACAGGAGCTGACAATAGAGGAGTTAGATTTAGAGATTTATATTTAGGACAGGGAGCTGAAATGGCTCTACCAATATGGGGAAACTATATGAAAAAAATCTATAACGAGCCAACAATTGATATATCTAAAAAAAACTTTGACATTCCTGAAAATGGTGGTAATATTACCCTAGATTGTGAAGAAAAAGAAAAAATTTCAAATGAAGAAGAATTTTAAATTATGAATAAAGTATATGAAAATGCCGAACAAGCAATTTTTGATGTAGCGCATAATTCAACTATTATGCTGGGTGGTTTTGGACTATGTGGAATACCGGAAAATTTAATTAACGCACTTGTTAAAAAAGGAGTAGGTGGGCTAACCTGTATTTCAAATAACGCCGGAGTAGATGATTTTGGTATTGGGCTGCTGTTAAAAACAAAACAAGTGCGAAAAATGATATCATCATACGTCGGAGAAAATGCGGAGTTTGAACGGCAACTACTAAATAATGAACTTGAAGTAGAGCTAATCCCTCAAGGTACATTAGCTGAAAGATGTCGCGCTACAGGTGCAGGTATCCCCGCATTTTATACCCCAAGCGGTGTCGGAACTGAAATTGCTAAAAACAAGGAAACTAGAAAATTTAATGATAAAACATATATATTAGAGAGTGCTTTTAACTCGGATTTTGCTTTTATTAAAGCATGGAAGGGTGACACACTAGGCAACTTAGTTTATAAAGGAACGGCTAGAAACTTTAATCCGATGATGGCCACAGCAGGAAAGATAACTATTGTTGAAGTAGAACATTTGTTAAAGCCTGGAGACCTGGATCCAAACGAAATACACACCCCAAACATCTATGTCAATAGAATTTTTGAGGGTAAAAATTATGAAAAACGAATTGAAAAAGTAACAACACAATAATTATTATGTCCTTATCTAAATTTCAAATTGCCAAAAGAATTGCCCAAGAACTTCAAGATGGATTTTATGTTAATCTCGGGATTGGAATTCCGACCTTAATTGCTAATTATATTCCAAAAAATATTTCTGTTGTTTTACAATCAGAAAATGGACTGTTAGGAATGGGTCCATTTCCCACAAAAGAGCATGTTGATGCTGATTTAATAAATGCAGGAAAAGAAACCGTAACGACACTTGCGGGTTCTTCTATATTTAGCTCTGCTGAAAGTTTTGCAATGATTAGGAGTGGTAGAGTTGATCTAACTGTTTTAGGTGCAATGGAAGTCGCACAAAACGGTGATATTGCGAATTGGAAAATTCCTGGAAAAATGGTAAAAGGAATGGGAGGAGCAATGGACCTAGTCGCATCTGCAAAAAATATTATAGTTGCTATGATGCACACGAATAAAAAAGGACAATCTAAACTTCTTAAAGATTGCACTCTTCCACTAACTGGACAAAAATGCATCAAAAAAATTGTAACAAACCTCGCAGTTATTGAGATCATTAATTCAAAATTTGTCTTAAAAGAATATGCTCCCGGAGTATCAATTGACCAAATTATAAATTCTACTGCGGGAGAAATAATTGTTTCTGATAATGTATGTGAAATGAAAATTGAGTGAAATGAAAATTGTCTCATATAATATCAACGGAATTAGAGCTGCTATTAAAAAAAACTTTTTAAACTGGATTAAAACAAGCAGTCCTGACGTTATTTGTTTACAAGAAATAAAGGCCAATCCAACACAATTTAATCCGTCAGATTTTGAAAGTTTAGGCTACCATTGCTTTTGGTATCCCGCTAAAAGAAAAGGCTATAGTGGAGTTGCAATCCTATCTAAAATTAAACCGAAAAATGTAATCTGGGGATGTGGACACAAAGCATTTGATGATGAAGGTCGGGTTTTAAAAGCAGAATATAAAAATTTAAATATTTTTTCTTGTTATTTTCCCTCTGGCAGTAGTGGTGAATTAAGACAGAAATTTAAAATTGATTTTTTAAACTTTTTTTACTCTTTTATTAAAAAAAATTATACTCAAGATAATAATTTGATTTCTGGTGATTTAAATATTTGTCATAAGGAAATTGATATTCACAATCCAATAGCAAATAAAAATACTTCTGGATTTTTNCCTGAAGAGCGTGAATGGTTCTCAAAATTTCTAGAACTAGGCTATGTAGACACATTTCGATTTTTAAACAAAAATCCNGAATGGTATTCTTGGTGGAGTTATAGAGCAAATTCTAGAAATAATAATAAAGGATGGAGAATTGATTATCATTTACTTTCGGAGAAATTAAAAGAATCTATTAAAGATGCTGAAATACTTACCAATGTTTATCATTCAGATCACTGCCCTATTTTACTAGAATTAAATACTTAATTATAGATTAGTCCTAATCACCACATAGATCTCCAACCATAAGCACCATAGATTCACCAAAACCTAATTGTATTTCATAACAAATCCCTCCAATATTTATAGTCAAATCATCTATGATTAAATCGCCCGACTCATCGTTTATTTCTGTTAAAGAAGGTCCTTGTTCACCTTGTGGTCCCTCTGGACCTTGTGGTCCCTCTGGACCTTGTGGTCCCTCTGGACCTTGTTGAAGGAATTGAAAAAAGTCTTCTACTGAACCTGAGTTTCCAATACTTAACCAGTAATCATATATATTTGTTCCTAATAAATACTCTTCAATTGTTCCTCCTGCATTTGGAAAATCACCAGGGCTTGGTTCATACGCTAACCAATCTTGATACATACTTGGCCCAGGTAATCCTATTTCGCCCTGTGGTCCCTCCACTGTTGAGTCAGAACCATCAGCTCCAGGTTGGCCTTGTGGTCCCGCTGGNCCTTGTGGTCCTGTAGGGCCTGGAAGTCCCATTTCACCTTGTGGTCCTTGTGGTCCTGTGGCACCTTGCGGCCCNGGATTGCCTGGGTTTGCACTACTACTAGAAAAAAGTGCATATGGTACGCTTCTTAATTGTGTTGCCCCAATAATTAAATAATCTGGGTCCGATGAATCATCACTAACTTCGGCAATACCAATCTCCAAAAAGTGNAGATGTGAGCCCCAATCAATGTCTTCAAAATTACCANGAGATGTTTGGANGCCCGCACCTACTGCAAGATTCACTAGCCCAATTTCATTTGTTAAAACAGAAGTGTGCACTTCTCGATATTTAGGAGGGTAATTATCTGGTCCATCTTCTAAAAGACTAATTGATATATTTAAATACTCGTTGGCCCTAGGCTCCCAATTCATGTCTCTTATTACAGTCTGATAAGAAAAGGTTTGTGGTGCTTGAGCAGCAGCAAAATATGATAATAAAAAAATTAAAATGCTTTGGTTTATAAATTTCATGTTAATTGATTTTTTGAATTTGATAAATTATCCTTTNGGATTTGTTTAAAATTATTTCTAGCCAATATACNCCTTGGGAAAAANATTCTAATTCAATGATTANATCTTCGTCTGTTAAAATGTCNGGTTTTGAATAAACTATACCTCCNAATATGTCNGTTACTATTATTGTTGCAGTATTTTTAGGAATATCAAATGATATATTCAATTGATTTTGTGTTGGGTTAGGAAAAACACTAATATCATAGTGNAATNGCGGCTCATCAAGATTANTTACTTGATAGTTTTCCTGATGNAATCCCTGGGTTAATATAATTGGTTGATTTATATAAGATTCAATNGCAATCTCACCAATAGTAAAGGACACATTGTAATTATCTTGANTCANGTGGCCTCCTGCATTTGAAATCACCTGTGGGCTAGTNATAAANCCTGTTTGTGAAAATACAAACTGNAAAACACNAAGAAAAAAAATTGTAAAAATCCTAATCATATATTTAGTTTTTAACAAAACTTCGGGACAATATCTTATTATTNNTTTGAATTTTTAAAAAATATATCCCTGGTGNTAAATCTTTAATGTCTAATTTAATACTATTTCTTGCCGATTTATAATTTTTTGATGAAATTACTTCAATCTGCTTACCATTTGCGTTAAATAATTTCCAATTTAATGGTCCCATANAATCTAANTCGCATATTATTTCTATGAAATCATTAGCCGGGTTTGGANATATTTGAAATTCTAAATTATCAATTTCGGNTAAAGNCGTCTCNTCTTGAATACCAAGGAAAATTTCTTCATCTCCTTCTTGATAGGGAACATAGTAAATCGGACAAAAAAACATTTCATCAGTTGTTAATTCTCCCCAACCCATATTAAAATCATTGGTGTTATCGTATGTTGCAATGGCTTCTATACGTGAACCCTCTGGAATATATTGCATAAACTCTGGATAGTAAAATCCTTGCCAATCAAAATCCCAATTAGGAATCTTAATTATTGGTAAAGTTTCTCCACTAGGAGTTTCCGCATATACCTCCCAAGACTTGCCCATTAAATGGGAATGAGGTAAAATTCCTAGAATACTCCATGCTTCTGGTAACTCGCAATTTTGCTCCCCGTAAAATCCTGTAGGTTGGCCAAATTGATAAATTTGACCTGGGCCAAACATGTCAGCAAATGAATTAGAGAAGTTTAAACATGCTTCTATTTGGATCTCAGTATTGGATGGAATATCGATATCGAGTCTAAGCCACATTTTCATTTGCACTTCACGCTCAACCTCATCAGCGGGTTTTGTGAAAATATTTATAGATGACCTATCCCACTCATCTACTGAAGATGGAGCATAATGAATTTGACATAATAAATCAGCACCTGCAGGAATTTTCATGCCTAACTCACCATTCCATACAATAGGATTCATGCCGGGTGCATAGCCACCTAAAAAGACATAATCGTTTGGGCTAACTCCCTCAAGATTAAAGCCACCAAACGCTTCATAACCTAAAATATCCGGTGATTCTGCATCTTGTTCAGCCCCTGTACCAGTCACATCAATCATCATAAGTGCATGATGAACAGCCTGCCTGTTATCGGGTCTAAATTCAATAGCTTTAATATATGTATCTTCGGTAAAGCCTGTCGGGAAAACAAAAACTCTATAATCATCCTGATTATTTCCTTCAATAAAGTATTCATCTTCTAATTGAAATACATAGTCTGGCTCCCCTACTGCAGAACCATCAGTAAAAATCGGCATATCAGCTTCGACTTCTGGATTGCCTTGAAGAAAACCTTGCTTTACCCACTCACTAATTAGATTTTTTTCATTTGATGATAAAAATCTTTCATCAAGCATTGCATGTGGTGTATAATCCGGATCCGGGAGCCATGGAGGCATATAATTATTTTGTGTTACATACTCTATCATCGACCCTAAAGCTGCCACTTCTTCATAAGATGTAAAATTCATTGGACCTGACTCTCCAGAACGATGACAAGATGTACATTTATTATATATAATAGGAGAAATGTCCTCGCTAAAAGTAACTTCTTCTGTTTGACTAAAAGCCGATAAACTAAAAAATAATACTATAAAAAAATATTTCATAAAAAGTTTTTTTAATAATTAATTAAACATCCAACTGCTTGTGTTTCTGTGTACGTAATTTCAGCGCCCGCTACTATTTCATTTAAAATATCCATTAAATAATTTTCTGACGGATTGGTCCATTGTCCTAGAGATTGATAGCTATTATCAATCATTCCTCTATATACTAAACTGCCGTTATGCTCAATAAATACTTCAGGTGTGACGCTTGGTAAATAATATTGTGTGTGTAATCCTGGTTCCTGGCTTATTTCATCATAATCATGAATGATAGGGAATGGAATGTCATATTGCAACATAAAATTAGATAAGCTTTTGTCGGTCGAAAAAGAATTAGGCGAAAAACCTCTAAATGTCATGTTTTGATTTAAAGTGTCACAAAAATACTTGTATGATTCCCGCAAGGGACCACACATATACTGAGCAATAGGACAATTCTCATATATAAAAACAGTAATAATAGTATTATCTAAAGTTGGTGTATTACAATCCTGCATACATTCATCTAGAGACATATATATTCCCTCTTCACTTTCAATACAGTTAATTGAATCGCAAATATATTTTTTCTCCAATTCTTGACAGGACCCTAAAAAAATAAGTGCTAAAAAAATTAAATTTATTTTAATCATTAATTACAAAGTTAATTATTATTTGATTTTAAAACATATGATTTTGAGCTAACGAGGAGATTTGAACTCCCGACCTCTTCCTTACCAAGGAAGTGCTCTACCCCTGAGCTACGTCAGCAAATAATTAATAAAAAATTATTGTATTACAAATTTAATAAATTGAAGTATATTGTGAAATGATGCAAATTTGTACTTTTTATGATTATTAAGCGACGTGTGGACTTGGGCTCCCTAAAAGAGTTGATAAAAAAAGTGTTGATAAAACGAGAGAGCGGATTAAATATCAAACAAATTGGTTGGGAGCTAGATCTAAAGGGAAGTAAATTTGTTAAATCAATTAAATTAGCACTTGATCAGTTGGTTTCAGACGGTCTAGTTTATTCAGATAAAAAATACAAGTATAGATATAAGTGGCCTAAAGATTTGGTAATTGGAACTATAGAAATTAATCGTGCTGGAAATGGATATGTTGCAACCGACATTTATGATCAGGATATTTTTATTCACGAAAAAAACCGACTCAATTCTCTAAATAAAGACACTGTTTCTGTACAGTTAATTCAAAGAAAAAAAAATAAACTAGAAGGCAAAGTAACTGGTGTGTTATTAAGAGCAAAAACTAAATTTATTGGTGTAATTGAAGACAATGGAAAAAATGCTTTTTTCATAGCTGATAACAAAAATATAGGATCAGACTTTTTCATTCCTAGAGAAAAATTAAACAATGCAAAAAATAATTCAAGAGTCATTATCGAATTTATGGACTGGCCCGAGACAACTGGTTGTCCATTTGGAGAGGTTGTTAAAATAATTGATGATAAATTTGATTTAAATAGCGAAATTGAGGCTAATATTGAGCTATTTAATATTCGAAATATTTTTTCTAAAAAAATAGAAACAGAATTGGCTAATTTGCCGACTAAAATTGAAAAAAAGGATTTAAAAAATCGAAAAGACTTTAGAAAACATACAACCTTTACAATTGATCCACATGATGCAAAAGATTTTGATGATGCAATTTCTGTAAAATTTTTAAGCGATAAAATCACTTCTATAGGTATTCATATTGCTGACGTTTCACATTACGTGAAATCATCCTCCGAAATTGATAAAGAAGCGTTCTTAAGAGCATTTTCTGTTTATTTCCCTGGTAAAGTAATACCAATGCTTCCCGAAAAACTTTCTAATATACTATGCTCGCTTAGGCCTAAAGAAGATAAATTGACATTTTCTGTAGAAATAGAAATTAATAATTTCTCTAAAATTGAATCTATTTGGATTGGAAAGGGCATTATTAACTCTAATAAAAGATACAGTTATAAGGAGGCAGAACATTGCATTTTATCTGAACAAGGTGATTATTCAAAAGAACTTGTTTTCATAAATAAAGTTGCAATGAAATTACGCCAAACACGAATAAAGGAAGGTTCAATAAACTTTGAAAGAACTGACGTTTCATTTAAACTAAATGAACAGGGTGAGCCAATAGGCATAGAAAAAAAAGAACCTCTTAACGCACATAAATTGGTAGAAGAATTTATGCTTTTAGCTAATAAAATAGTTGCTAATAAACTTAGTGGTTTACAACAATCTATTTATCGTACACATGATTTGCCTGACATGGAGAAGCTAAATGAGATGGCAAGTTACTTGCAAAACATTGATTCGACAATAAAAACAAATAACTTTTCACATAAAGACTCCGCTCCGTTTATTAATATGCTTTTAAAAAATAAATCAATCGGTCTTGAAAATATAATACTTAGATGTATGGCTAAAGCTAAATATAGCACTAAAAATATTGGACATTATGGGCTTGGATTTAGTAAATACACACACTTTACATCACCAATTAGAAGGTATTCAGATTTATTAATCCATCGTATACTGCAAAAGCATTTAAATAACAATAATAGCCATATAGTAGATTTAGAAAAAAAATGTTTGCACTTTTCAACTATTGAAAGAACATATATAAATTTAGAAAGGAAAACTATTAAGTTTATACAATTACATTTACTTATGAATTCAATTGGTAAAAGCTTCTCAGGAGTCATCTCTGGAGTACAAAAATGGGGCCTTTATGTAGAAATTTGCGATGGTAGAGGCGAAGGCCTAGTCTCTTTGAACAACTTAAAAGACGACAATTACTATTTTGATAAAAATCTCCAGGCATATGTAGGTAAAAGATATAGGAAAAAATATATCTTAGGGCAAGAAGTAAAGGTTGAAATTCAAGCAATTGATTTAAATCAACGCAATATGGATCTTTCATTCGTTTCTTAATTATGCATATAAAAAACTATATATGTTTATTTTTGTTTTGCAGTTGCGCAAATATTGTGCCCCCTTCTGGTGGCGAAAAAGACAACTCTCCCCCAATATTAAATAAATCTAATCCCCCAAATCAATCTGTTAACTTTAGGGCCAATAAAATAGAACTTTTTTTTAACGAATATATTAAAATAGTTGATGTCGAAAATATTCGTATTTCACCTAAATGTTCTAACCCACCCCGATTTTCCAAAAAGGGCAAAACAATTGAAGTTTCAATTGATGATTTACTTGCACCAAATACAACTTATACTATAAATTTTGGTAAATCGATTGTTGACATTAACGAAGGTAATCATGCCAATACACTTAAGTATGTGTTTTCAACTGGAAATTCATTAGATTCTCTTCAAATCATGGGCTCTGTTAAAGATCTTTATATCGATAAAAATAAGCACAATATGCTCGTTTATTTAGCATTGGAAAATGATACACTTAAGTCGCCTTATTACTATACATTTACAGATGATTACGGAAAATTTAAATTTGAAAACATAAAGAAAAATAATTATACAATACATGCTATTAACGATGAAAATAATAATTTAAAATATGATTCCGGAGAATTAGTGTCAATACCTGAAAAAATTGGTGATTTTGAGACTTCAATTAACATTGGAGTTTTCCACGAAAGGGGACCAGCCATTAAAGAAGCAGTAAATAAATATAAAAATGTTATTTACTTTACACATGAGCCTTGGATTGATACTATAAGTGTATTAAATGTTAATGGTGTTTGGAATAGAAAAGAAGAAACTTCAAGCTTTTGGTTTGAAGAAAATGTGAGCCATGTACATTATCAATATGATAATCTATCTGACTCTGTATTGGCTGTCAATAATGACAGTGTCCCAAAACTACAATTGACGCTACAATCTGATGCTGAAAGAATTGCAAGAAAAGATACTATTATAATTGAATCCAATATTCCAATAAAAGAAATTAATGGAAGTCTTTTTGAATGGAGCAACAATAAAGAGAGCGTCTTACCTAAGCTTATCAATAATTTTGAAATTGAAATACCGTGTTATTCACAATGTTTTGATTTAAGCAAACTGACTGTAAATCAAAGTGCAATTGCAAGTTTTGATAGTCAAGAAAATGACTCTATAAGTTTCATGATTAATTTAGATGAGAATAAATATGGGATATTAAACATAGTCTCTAAAGATTTTAATAAGCCTCTAGTAATAGAGTTGTTTGATGGTCACAATATAATAAGAAAAGAAAAACTAAGACATAAAAAGTCCATAAAATGGATTAAGCCCGGCAATTATAGTTTGCGCGTATATTTTGATGAAAATAATAATTATTTTTGGGATCCTGGAAATTTAGAAAAATCAATAAAGAGTGAACCCATTAGGGTCTATCCTGAAATTCTGAAAGTTAAAGCTAACTGGGAATTAGAAATCTTAATTGATTCTCTTGGAATAAATATATAGTTTTTTATATGTGTTTTAATTGTCGTAGTTTTTTTTTTTATATTATTTTGTACTTAAATTTAGCGTAAATAAGAAGATATAAAAATGTATACATCTATTATCAAAAAGGTATTAATGGCATTGTCTGGAATTTTCCTAATGGTGTTTTTACTGCAACATCTATTAATTAATTTAACTTCTCTTCTGCCTGATGACGGGAAAACATTTAATATCATTTCGCATTTTATGGGCTATAACCCATTGGTACAATTCGTTTTACAACCAATTCTAATCTTTGGTGTTTTCTTTCATTTTACAATGGGGATTATTCTTGAGTATCAAAATAAAAAAGCGCGAAATTTAAAATATGTCTATCATAAAACACGTAGTTCATGGATTTCAAAAAACATGATTATAACTGGGCTTGTAATTTTGGCCTTCTTGGCTCTTCATTTTTATGATTTTTGGATTCCTGAAATGGAGTACAAATACATAAATAATATGCTCCCTGAAAACGAGAGATATTTTCATGAATTGCAAGAAAAGTTTCATTCAAGTTTAACAAAAACCATTATTTACTGCGTATCTTTTATATTATTAGGCCTACATCTAAGACATGGACTTGCCTCATCATTCCAATCAGTTGGAATAACATCAACTCGTCAACGTAAATTAACAATAATTGCTAATATTTATTCATTATTTATTTCAATTGGCTTTACAATTATTGCGTTATTTCATTATTCCACAGGCTGATATTTTTTGTAATTTATTGATTTTCAGCCTTTAACAATTATTATTTAGAACTGGACAAAATAAGACAGGGCTGTACATTTTAAAAGTTTTTGTTTTTGATTAGAGATTTATGTGCTATATTTGATGCAAAATAGACAATAATGGACAATCAAAGACAGATGATGAGCATTAAAGAGTTAGCTGATATGCTAAATGTTTCTCAAAAGACCATAAGGAGACACATCAACTCTGGAAAAATTAAATCTGTAAAATTAGGAGGAGTGCATAGAATTTCCAGAGAAGGCGTTTCAGCCCTGTTAGGGGGAGAAGACCTAATGGAAGATGAGGCTTTTCCGTTTCCAAGCAAAGTTCCGAAAGGAGAGCTCAACAAAAAATGGAGTTCACACAAGGTAAAAATTAACCTTGTTAGTCCTGCCAACAAGAGAAATATCGATGTAATCGTAGTTGGTACAGGCTTAGCTGGAGCTTCCGCATCAGCTACTCTTGCAGAGCTAGGCTATAATGTAAAAGCATTTTGTTTTCAAGACTCCCCCAGAAGAGCGCACTCAATTGCGGCACAAGGGGGTATAAATGCCTCTAAAAACTATCAAGGTGATGGAGATTCTGACTACAGGCTTTTCTATGACACAATCAAGGGTGGCGACTATAGGTCTAGAGAGGCTAATGTTTATAGGCTCGCTGAAGTTTCTTCAAATATAATTGACCAGTGTGTAGCTCAAGGGGTTCCATTTGCAAGAGATTACGGCGGCTTATTAGACAATAGATCTTTTGGTGGAGTTTTAGTCTCTAGAACTTTTTACGCAAAAGGGCAAACTGGTCAACAACTTTTACTAGGCGCCTATTCTGCCCTTAATCGACAAATAAACAGAGGAAAAGTGGAAATGTTTTCACGACATGAAATGATGGACATAGTTCTTGTTAATGGCAAAGCTAAAGGGATAATAACAAGAAATTTAGTTGATGGAAAAATAGAAAGACATGGTGCCCATGCTGTTGTAATTGCAAGTGGTGGATACGGAAATGTTTTTTATTTATCCACAAATGCAATGGGAAGTAATGTAACTGCGGGTTGGAAAATTTATAAAAAAGGTGCTTTTTTTGCAAATCCGTGCTTTACTCAAATTCACCCAACATGCATACCGGTTTCTGGAGATCATCAATCAAAACTAACTCTTATGTCCGAATCTCTTAGAAATGACGGTAGAATATGGGTCCCCAAAAACAAACAAGATGCAGAAAAAATAAGAAAAAAGGAACTCAAACCGACAGAACTTGCCGAAGAAGACAGAGACTATTATCTTGAAAGAAGATATCCAGCATTTGGTAATCTGGTGCCAAGAGATGTTGCGTCTAGAGCTGCAAAAGAACGCTGTGATGCTGGATTTGGGGTTAATAAAACAGGTCAAGCAGTATATTTAGACTTTGCAGCAGCAATTATAAGATATGGAGAGGAAAAAGCTATTTCGACCGGTCAAGATAGAAACAATATCGAGTTAGTTAAGTCATTAGGCAAAGAAATTATAAAAGCAAAATATGGCAATCTATTTGAGATGTATGAAAAAATTGTCGATGAAAACCCATATGAAACTCCGATGCAAATTTTTCCTGCTGTTCACTATACAATGGGAGGAGTATGGGTAGACTACAATCTGATGACGTCAATTCCAGGGTGTTTCGCAATTGGCGAAGCAAATTTTTCTGACCATGGTGCAAACAGACTAGGAGCTTCTGCCTTAATGCAGGGTCTCGCTGATGGATATTTTATTCTACCCTACACAATTGGCGACTATTTGTCAAATGATATAAAAAGTGGCCCAATAAATATCAATAGTAATGAGTTTGATGAGGCAGAAAAAAATGTGAAAAACTTTATTATCAAAATTATGCGCAACAAGTCTGGAAAATCTGTTGATTATTATCATCGAAAACTAGGAAAAATAATGTGGAATAAGTGCGGAATGTCACGAAATGAAAATGATTTAAAATCTGCAATTACAGAAATTAGCAATTTAAGAGACGAGTTTTACGCAAACGTATATGTTCCTGGGGATTCTAACTCCTATAATGAAGAGCTGGCAAAAGCAGGGCGAGTTGCTGACTTTTTAGAGCTAGGTGAACTTTTTGCAAGAGATGCGCTTGAAAGAAACGAATCTTGTGGTGGGCATTTTAGAGAAGAGTATCAAACAGAAGAGGGTGAGGCATTAAGAAATGATGATGAATTTACATTTGTGTCATGCTGGGAACATAAAGGGGATGATAAAAAACCTAAATTAAATAAAGAAAAATTAAAATTTGAATCTGTAGAATTAAAATCTAGAAGTTATAAATAATATGGAATTAGTATTAAAAATATGGAGGCAAAAAAACCGAAATAAAAAAGGGGAAATTAAAAATTATAAAATTAAAAATATTGACCCTGACATGTCTTTCTTAGAGATGCTCGATGTTTTAAATCAAGATTTGATAAGCAATGGCGAAGAGCCTGTAGCGTTTGATCATGACTGCAGGGAAGGAATTTGTGGCATGTGCTCTCTTGTTATTAATGGTGCCCCACATGGACCCGAAAACGGAACAACAACCTGTCAACTACATATGAGAAAATTTAAATCTGGCGACACAATATATATTGAGCCTTTTAGAGGCTCTGCCTTCCCAATTGTAAAAGATCTAGTGGTAGATAGATCAGCTTTTGATAGAATTCAGCAGTCAGGGGGGTTTGTATCTGTCAATACTTCCGGAAATACTGTAGATGCTAATGCAACACCAATCCCTAAAGAAGACGCGGATGAAGCTTTTAAAGCAGCGGCATGTATAGGTTGTGGAGCTTGCGTTGCTGCATGCAAAAATTCATCTGCCATGCTGTTTGTGGGGGCCAAGGTTTCACAATACTCTCGTCTGCCTCAAGGTAAAGTTGAAGCAAGAAATCGTGTGGTAAATATGGTGAATCAAATGGATAAAGAGGGTTTTGGAAGCTGCACAAATACTGGCGCATGTGAAGCACATTGTCCTAAAGGAATTTCCCTAGACAATATATTAAATTTAAATAGGGAGTACTTAAAGTCAAAAGTCACAAGATGAGATATAAAAAAATAAATAATACGTTATTTGAAAAAAATAGAGCCGATTTTACTAAAAAAATGGACGATAAGTCTTTAGCAATTTTTAACTCTAACGACTTAATGCCCAAAAATGCGGATCAAGAAATGTCCTTTAAGCAAAATAGTGACCTTTTTTATCTTTGCGGAATAGATCAGGAAGAAACTATCTTAATGCTGGTAAAAACCAATAATATAATAACGGAACATTTATTTATAAGGGAAACTAACGAGCATATAAAAGTTTGGGAAGGTGAAAAGCTATCAAAAAAAGGAGCATCCGAAATATCTAGAATTAATGAGGTTAGGTGGAATAACGATTTTAAAAGTCAGTTTTATAATTATATGAAAATGGCTAATACTATATATCTAAATAGCAACGAACACCCAAGGGCAAATATTGTTGTTGAAAGTAGAGATGCAAGGTTTAAAAAATGGTTTCAAAACAAATTCCCAAATACAATAATCAAAAAAGCATCCGAGATACTATACCCTATTAGAGCAATCAAAAAAGACTTGGAAATTGATTTAATTAAAAAGGCATGTAGTATTACCAGTCTGGGTGTAAATCGTGTTTTAAAGTTTCTGAAGCCTGGCGTATATGAGTATGAAATTGAAGCGGAAATATTGCATGAGTTTATACGACAAAGGGCATCTGGCTTTGCTTATGACCCAATAATTGCTTCTGGACCAAATGCCTGCATTCTACACTACAACTTAAATAATAAAATCTGTAAGGATGGTGATATGATTCTAATGGATTTTGGTGCAGAATACGCAAACTACTCATCCGACTTAACAAGGTGTTTCCCAGTTAATGGACGATTTAGTACCAGGCAACGCAAAATATATAATAGTGTTTTGAATGTCTTAAAAGGCGCGAAAAAATTGCTAAAACCCGGAAAACTACTAGTTGACTATGAAAGAGGGGTTGGAAAATTAATGGAAAAAGAACTTGTAGACCTGGGCTTGTTGTCGATTAATGACATCCAAAATTATAACTCTTCCCCTGCTTATAAAAAATATTATATGCATGGAACGTCACACCATCTTGGTCTAGATGTTCACGATGTTTCAGGCAGTAATCAACCGCTTTCTGAGGGAATGGTTTTAACCTGTGAACCTGGAATTTATATTCCTGAGGAAGGAATCGGTATAAGACTCGAAAACGACATTTTAATTGGAAAAAATAAAAACATCGACCTAATGAGAAATATTCCAATCGAAGCAGAAGAAATTGAAGACCTATTAAATATATAGTTTTTTATATATATTAGTCCTTTGTAAACGAGTCCCAGCCTTTATTTTTTAAATTGACAGATTTGTTGTCACTAGTAATTAGCTCTACTTTATTTTTTTGGTCACTAATATGGCCTATAGGAGTATATAAACCCGTATCTTTTATTTTTTGGTAATCTTTTAAACTTATTGTAAGTAGCAACTCGTAGTCTTCTCCTCCGTGTAAAGCACAAACTACTGGGTCAAGATTTAATTCTTTAGCTGTTTTTTTTGTTATTAACGAAACCGGTATTTTATCAGCAAAAACTTTCATGCTCTTTTGGGATGAGTTTGATAGATGAATTAATTCCGAACTAAGGCCGTCGGAAACATCTATCATTGAAGTAGGAATAACGTCTAATTGATTAAGATTTCTAATTATGTCTATCCTTGGCTCGGGCTTTAACTGCCTTTCTAATATCTGACTATATGGGCTTAGGTCAGGTTGTGCTAATTGGTTTTTTTGAAAAATTGAATTTTCTCTTTCTAGTATTTGTAGACCTAGATATGCTCCACCCAGATCACCTGTCACAACCAACAAATCATTTAACTTAGCTCCAGACCTATATGTTAGTTTCGAATTCTGAGTGCTTCCAAAAACTGTTATACTAATTGTTAAAGTACTCACACTTGCAGTTGTATCTCCTCCTATTAGGTCAATAGAAAAATTATCACATGCTAATTTTATGCCACTGTAAATTTCCTCAATCATCTCGACGCTGTATTTATTGGGAACTGCAATTGAGACTAAGGCATGGGACGGAAAACCATTCATTGCACATATATCAGAAATATTAACTACAATGGACTTATAACCAACATGTTTCAGTGGCGAATACGAAATGTTGAAATGAACCCCCTCAACAAGCATGTCAGTTGAAACCAAGTGGCCTAAGTCCTTTGTGATTGAAAGAACCGCAGCATCATCACCTATGCCTAATCGTGTTTCTTTGTGTCTATTCGTGATATTCTTGGATAACCGCTCAATTAAACCAAACTCACCGATTTTAGAAATAGTTGTGAATTTTCTATTTGCCATAAATAAAATATTAATTGTAATAATAACAATAAATATAGCTTTATTTCTATTTTGTTTAAAGGTAATTTAACTACCTTTGTAAAAAATCACAAAATATGATAACTGTATCTAATAATGCGCGAGAAAAGCTACTTTCACTAATGAGGGAAAGTGGTGAAAATGTTAACTATGTTAGGGTTGGTGTTAAATCTGGTGGTTGTTCTGGTCTTTCCTACGACCTGGACTTAGATTCAAAAATGCTAGATACAGATAAACTATTTGAACATAATGAAATCAAACTTTTAGTAGATAAAAAAAGCTACCTGTATTTAGTTGGGACAATACTTAACTACAGTGGGGGACTAAATGGTAAAGGATTTGTATTTGAAAACCCAAATGCATCTAGAACCTGTGGGTGTGGCGAAAGCTTTGCTGTATAATATTACAATGGAGAAAAAAGACGAAAATAAAATAATTAAGGAGGTTACTACATCTGAATACAAATATGGATTTATTTCTAATTTTAAATCCGATACTATTGAAAGTGGATTAAATGAGCAGGTTATAAAACTTATCTCGAAAAAGAAAAATGAACCGGAATGGATGCTTGAAAAGAGACTAAGTGCATTTGAGGTTTTAAAAAACATGCGCCAACCTAAATGGGCTAACATTGAATATGACAAAATTGACTTACAGAATATTAAATACTATTCCGCTCCAACAAAAAAAACTAAACTTGAAAGTTTAGACCAGGTAGATCCAGAAATTTTAAAAACACTAAATAAACTTGGTATTTCAATTGAGGAACAAAAAAAACTTACTGGAGTTGCTGTAGACGTTGTAATTGACAGCGTATCAGTTTCTACTTCATTTAAAGAAAAACTCTCCGAACAAGGCATTATTTTTTGCTCAATGTCTGAGGCTATACAAAAACATCCCGAATTGATCAAAAAATATCTTGGCTCCGTTGTTCCTGCTCAAGATAATTACTTTTCAGCCCTAAATGCAGCTGTTTTTAGCGACGGCTCTTTTTGTTTTATTCCTAGTGGTGTTCGCTGCCCAATGGAACTTTCTACATACTTTAGGATAAATGAAGCTCAAACCGGGCAATTTGAGAGGACACTGATTGTTGCCGAGGAAAACAGCTATGTAAGCTATTTAGAGGGTTGCACGGCACCCCAAAGAGATGAAAACCAGCTACATGCAGCTGTGGTGGAACTGGTTGCGTTAAAATCGTCTGAAATTAAGTACTCAACTGTACAAAATTGGTATCCGGGGGACAAGAATGGTAATGGCGGAATATATAACTTTGTGACCAAAAGAGGAGTTGCTCATGAGCGTGCTAAGATTTCTTGGACACAGGTAGAAACCGGATCCGCAATAACATGGAAGTATCCCTCATGTATATTAAAGGGCGATTTTTCAGTGGGTGAGTTTTTTTCAATTGCTGTGACAAAAAACTTTCAACAAGCTGATACAGGAACTAAAATGGTGCACATGGGCAGGGGAACAAAAAGTACAATAATTAGTAAAGGTATCTCTGCTGGCAAAAGCAATAGCAGCTACCGAGGATTGGTAAAGATCAATAAAGATGCAAAAAAATCGCGGAATTTCACGCAATGTGACTCATTGCTAATTGGAGACCAGTGTGGAGCACACACTTTCCCTTTTATTGATGTTAAAAACAGCAGCTCTATTGTAGAGCATGAAGCCACCACATCCAAAATAGGCGATGACCAAATGTTTTACTGTAACCAAAGGGGTATTGGAGAAAAAGAAGCTGTTGCTCTTATAGTAAATGGCTATTGTAAAGATGTTCTCCAAAAACTACCAATGGAATTTGCTGTAGAGGCTAAAAAATTATTAGAAATAACCCTAGAAGATAGTGTAGGATAAATAATTATATCATGTTAAAAATTACAAACGTACATAGCGAGATAAATGAAAAGTCAGTACTTAAGGGTCTAAACCTNGAAGTTAATGCTGGTGAAATTCACGCAATAATGGGTCCAAACGGTTCTGGAAAAAGTACTCTTGCCTCAATAATTTCTGGAAATGAAAATCACGAAGTAACGGAGGGTGAAATTAGTTATTTCAACCAATCTATCTTAGACTATTCGCCTGAAGAACGGTCAAGAATGGGAATATTCTTGTCCTTTCAATATCCTGTAGAAATACCTGGGGTTTCGGTAAGTAATTTTGTAAAAACATCTGTCAATGAAATTAGAAAAGCCCTTGACCACCCGCCAATGAAATCTGCAGAGCTTTTAAAAAAAATGAAGGACAACCTAAAGTTGTTAAATATGGATCCTGCATTCCTGTCTAGATCTATTAATGATGGATTTTCTGGAGGAGAAAAAAAACGCAATGAAATTTTTCAAATGGCCATGTTAAGTCCAAAACTCTCGATCTTAGATGAAACAGACTCTGGTCTTGACATAGATGCATTACAAGTGGTTGCAAATGGAGTAAATAAGTTGANATCTGATAATAACGCATTTATAATTATTACNCACTACCAAAGATTACTTAATTANATTAAGCCTGATTATGTTCANGTTCTACATGGTGGAAAAATTGTAAAATCGGGTGATGCCAAATTAGCATTAGAATTAGAAAAAACAGGTTATGACAAAATTGTTAATTAAAATCTAATGACAGTAAACTCTACAAATAAATACCTACACGAAACACTAACCTCTTTGTGCCTAGAAACAAAAGAGCACACCAACAACATCCTACAAGAAAGTCGTGTTAATGCAAGAAAAAAATGCATCGAAATTTTAAAAAAAACCAAAAAAAGTAGCTACTGGAATAACCTTTCTTTTAACAAATACACTGGGTCTGAAAATTCTGAAAAAGACCCAACAAATGACACTAAGAAGTTGTTTGAAAAGTTGGTCGACGTATCAATTAATATTGTAAATGGTTTTGTTAAAACAACAACTATGGTCTTACCAAACAACGTTGATNTTTTGGATTTAAGTCAGATAAATGAACNGGATTTTTTAAANTATCTAAATAAAACAACAAATGATAAAGATCCATTAATTAATTTAAATAATGGAACCTGCACAAAGGGCTTTGTTTTAAATGTGGAAGATAATTCAAAACCTCAAATCATTCATATACACCATGAAATAAAAAATACTGGTCTTGAGCAGTCAAGGCAAATAATTAATATTGCTCCAAACTCACATGTTACCTTTATTGAAACCTTTCAAGGAAATACTGAAAGTTTTGAAAACACACTGTCTCAGTGGGTGGTCAACGAAAACGCACACCTGGTTAAATATAGCTTTGGCTCTAGAGCTGGTCAGCATAAAAAATCACAATCAGTCCATACAGAAATTATAGAACAGCATACAAAAAGCAAATGTGATTTATATTCATTTTTCTTTTCCCGCGGCGCTCTAGGCTTTCAAGGTAACATCAGAAATAACATAATGCTTGAGCTTCTAGGTGAAAATATATCATCTAAAATGTGGTCTGTTTCGATGTTAAAAGACGAAGTCAAAGTTGACAATAATATTTCATTAAAGCACTTAAAGCCTAATTGTTCAAGTTCACAGATTTTTAAAGGCCTTTATTCTGATGAGTCTAGTGGCCAATATGACAGCTGTGTTTATGTTGCTCAACACGCCCAAAAGTCCAATACTGTCCAAAAAAATAATAACATCTTGTTAGGTGATAAGTCCAGGGTAAATTCCAATCCTCAATTAGAAATTTTTGCAGACGATGTAGCTTGTGCACATGGCTCAACGATTGGTCAAATAGATGACCTGGCAATGTTCTACATGCGTTCACGTGGCATAAGTAAAAATACTGCTCAAAAACTATTGCTTTCTGCATTTGTAAGTGATGTTGTTGACTCTGTAGCAGACGAAAAACTAAAAAAAATTATTACTGACGAAATTGATAAACAATTTGAGTAAAACACCCAAAATATTTTAAAAGTATTTCTATATGAGAATTGATGAAATTAGAAGTCATTTTCCTTATTTTAATTCACCTCAAAATAAGGACTCTATTTATTTTGATAATGCAGCAACTACTCAAAAGCCTCAAGTTGTTATAGATGAAATAGTTAATTATTACCAGAACTATAATAGTAATATTCATAGGAGTATGAATAAGTTAGCTAATAAGGCAACAGGGGAATATGAGCAGGTAAGAGATAGAGTCCAGAGTTTCATGAGTGCAAAAAAAAATTCTGAAATTATCTTTACCAGTGGTGCTACCGAAAGTATAAACATGGTAGCCCAGTCTTATGTAAAGCCCATAATAAAAGAAAATGACATTATCCTTGTGTCCCCAATGGAACACCACTCAAATCTAGTTCCCTGGCAAATTCTTGCTAAAGAAACTGGGGCAAGGTTGCAGTTTATGCCTATAAATGAGAAACTATTAATAAACCCGAAAAAGCTGCAAAAATTGTTAAATAAACATGTGAAATTTGTGTCTACACATCATATTTCTAATGTAACTGGGGCTGAGCAAAATATTAAACAAATTATACAGCTAGTAAAACAATTTAATATTCCAATTATGATCGATGGCGCCCAAGCTATTGCACATTCCAAAATCAATGTGCAGAATTTAGATTGTGATTTTTACTGTTTTTCTGGTCACAAAATTTTTGGCCCCACTGGTACGGGAGTTTTATTCGGAAAAGAAGAGGCTCTACACAACTGCCTTCCAAATAAATTTGGTGGGGGCATGGTTTCTACAGTTAATAAATTACAAAGTAAGTGGGCTGAACTTCCTCATAAATTAGAAGCTGGAACGCCTAACATAGCTGGAGTTGTTGGGCTGGGTAGGGCCATTGATTTTGTTAAAAGAGTTGGTTTTGAAAAAATAATAAAACATGAAAAGAAACTGATTAATAAATTTGAAAAACTTATATCTAATATTGATGGTGTTACTATTTTAGGTGAAGCCACTCGAGTTGCTCCTATTTTTACATTTAACATTGATGGTGTTCACCATTATGATTTAGCATCAATTTTAGCAGAATATAATACTCATACGCGTTCGGGACATTTGTGTTCACAATCGTTAATGAATTATTGCGGCATTCCGGGCGCCACCAGGATATCTCTTTCCATTTATAACACGGAAGAAGAAATAGAAAGATTTATATTAATTTTAGGAAAAATAATTGCTTTTTTAAAAAAATAATATGCAAACAAAAGAAAATAAAATAATTTCAGAATTTTCATTGTATAGTTCATGGGAGGAAAAATATGAGCATTTGATTGAAATAGGCGAAGATATTCCTTTAATTAAGTCCGACAAAAAAACTCCAGACTATCTTATTCAGGGTTGTCAATCAAATGTTTGGTTAGACTGTGAAAAAAGAAAGGAAAGGCTATATTTTTATGCTGATAGCGATGCTTTAATTTCTAAAGGACTAGTTGCACTAATAATTCAACTTTTTTCTGGAAGCACTGCTTTAGAAATAGTAAATTACCAGAATACTCTTTTTGAGAAAATCCAACTTAAACAACATCTTTCTATGACCCGTGCAAACGGACTATTAATGATGATAAAAAAAATACAAAATTATGCAAAAAAAAATCTTTAAAAAATGACTAAAAATACTCAAAAAATTGGCGAAGAAGTTATTGGTGTATTGTGCGAAATTCATGACCCAGAAATACCTGTTAACATATATGAACTAGGCTTAATTTATGATATTCAAATCAGCAATGATAATGATGTGAAAATCCTTATGACGTTCACTGCTGCAAATTGCCCTGTTGCTGAATCACTACCTGTTGAAATAAAACAAAAAGTAGAAGAATTAAAAGACGTAAATAGCACTGAAGTAGAAATTACCTGGGACCCTCCTTGGAATAAAAGTATGATGTCGGAAGAAGCAAAACTAGAATTGGGATTTTTATGAAAAAAAACCTTGAAATAATAAATAAAATTGATGCTTCTGGATTAATTACGATTGATGTTTCTGATTTTAATCTAAAAGCCCCTCGAAAAATAATCGACTTAAGCGATTGGTTGGACGAAGGCCTAATAATTCGAGAAGCGTCCTTTAAAAAACAACTACAAAATCATAGCTGGTCAGACTATTCTGATTGCTATGTTTCAATTATTTGTACCAAAGATGTTATTATTCCCCCTTGGACATACCCCCTTATTCAAATGAAATTGCGTAATATTGCAAAACAAGTTTTTTTTACCAATTTAGAAACAATGGATTTACTACTTTTTCAGCAGCAATTAAGTATTATTAATTTTGAAAAATATAAAAATAAACGGGTGTTTTTAAAAGTTTGCAATAATGAGAGTGTTCCCTTAGGTTGCCTCTCGCTTTGTATAGACGCTTTTGCACCGCATGTAAAAAGCTTGTTTTATGGTGAACCATGTTCAAGTATTCCATTAATTAAAAATTAAGTATTATGAGAAGTTTATTAGTCGTTTTTTTATCAATTTTCTTTATTATTCCGCAACCATCACAAGCAGATGAAGGCATGTGGTTGCCGATGTTAATTAAAAGACTCAATATTGACGATATGCAGAAAAAGGGCCTACAACTATCTGCAGAAGAAATATATAGTGTAAACAATGCGTCAATAAAAGATGCTATTATTAGTTTTAATGGTTACTGTACTGGTGAGATTATTTCCCCTAACGGTCTTCTTTTAACAAATCATCATTGTGGATATGATGCAATTCAAAACCACAGTTCAGTAGAAAATGACTACCTGGGAAATGGATTTTGGGCAAAATCTTATGAAGATGAGATTCCAAATGAAGGATTGTTTGTTGATTTTTTAATTAGGATGGATGATGTGTCGTCGGAGGTTCTTGACAGTATTAGCTTTGACACTGAAGAATCAACTCGAAAAAAATTAATTCAATCTAGAATTGAAAAAATAAAGTCTCGGGAAACAAAAGACACTAACTACTGGGCAGAGATAAAGCCTTTTTATGGCGGAAGTGAATTTTACTTGTTTATTTACGAACGATTTAATGATGTTCGTTTAGTAGGAACACCACCAGAGTCTATTGGTAAATTTGGTGGAGAAACCGATAACTGGATGTGGCCAAGACACACTGGTGACTTTGCTTTATTTAGAGTATATACTGACTTGGAGGGTAACCCAGCTGAATTTAACAAAAATAATATTCCTATGAAGCCCAAACATCACCTTCCTATTTCGCTTGATGGAGTTAAAGAAAGTGACTTTGCCATGATTTTAGGTTACCCTGGGGGCACAGATCGCTACCTTTCGTCCTTTGGTGTAAAACTTGCTGTTGACCTGTACAACCCGACTGTAGTCAAGGTTAGAGAGGCTAAGTTGGACATATTAAATGATTATATGCGCTCAGACAGAAATATTAGTATTATGTACGCAAGCAAAAAGGCGCGAATATCTAATTATTGGAAGTATTATATTGGCCAGACAAAAGGTTTGAAAAGACTACGTGTTTACGACCGAAAAACATCTATTGAAAGTGCTTTCTCTCAATTTGTAAATTCTTCAAACCTCAATAAAAAGATTTATGGAGATGTATTAATTAACATGGATAGGGCATACAACGAAATTGAAAAAATGACTCTATCTAGAATATACCTAAATGAAGCCGCTTGGGGTGGGCCAAGCTTTATAAGACTAGCGAGAAGGTCTGAAGGCCTATTAAAGTCTTTAGAAGGTGGAAGCGACAGTCTAATTAATGCCTCAAAAAAATCTTTTATGTCTGAAGTTACAAGTAGCTTTAAAGAATACAAAAAGGAGATTGATCAAGATATTTTTGTTAAAATGATGCAAATGTATTTCGAAAATGTCCCTAAAGATCAATTGCCAAAAATTATTTTAGATATGGAAGCTAAATACCAAGGAAACTTTGAAAAGTGGGGCAGCATGCTTTATGAAAAATCTATTTTTGTAGATGAACAAAAATTAATAAATTTTCTAAAAAACCCAACTGCCAAAAAAATAAAAAAAGATCCTGGGTACATTGTACAAAAATCAATTTTAGATAATTATTTCAATAAAATTCTGCCGGCTATTAGCTCCCCGCGCGAGTCACTAGCTGTTTCCAATCGACTATTTATTGATGGGTTAAGAAAAATGTCACCAAAAAAAGTTTTCTATCCAGATGCCAACTTTACTATGCGATTAACATTTGGTTCTGTTGGTGAGTACTCTCCTGGAAACGCAATGATGTATGATTATGTCACCACTCTAGATGGTGTTATGGAGAAGCTTGATAATAGTGATCCTGAGTTTATTGTTCCTGATAGGCTTGTTGAATTATACAATTCTAAAGACTACGGGGTGTATGCAAATGAAGAGGGAGAGATAAATGTGTGTTTTATTTCCAACAACGACATTACAGGGGGCAATTCAGGTTCTCCTGTTATTAATGGTAAGGGGGAGTTGATTGGTTGTGCTTTTGATGGCAACTGGGAGGCTATGAGTGGTGATATTGCTTTTGAGGAAAATCTGCAGAGAACGATCTCTGTAGATGTTAGATATATTTTATTTATCATTGATAAATTTGCAAATGCAAGCCATATAATTGACGAACTCACATTGGTGAAAATGAGTGATGAGGAAAAAAATACAGCCGAAAAAAAAGAAACTGAACGTTTTATTAGTGACATTAGAAATTTAATAGAAGAATTTCCTGAAATAATCGATGGTGTTGCTCCTTCTCTAAAAAAAAGTGCTGAGATGAGTTTCTCGGATGCCTTTTTAGAAGCAAGAAAGAGTGGTCAAAAAACTTTCGTGTGGAAAGGTGAAACTTATAACACAGAGCTACAAGTTGGCGCAGCTAATTAATTTATGTTTAAGGTCGCGCTGTTAACCGAGGAAAGATATTTAAATCCTTCAAAAAGCAATTGGTATGTGCAAAATATTTTAAACGAAGACTTGCTTGTCTCTAATGCGCTTAGGTTGCTGAACATACAGGCCACCAGGGTGGCCTGGGACAGCCCTAATTGTTTAAAAAACTTTCAATATGCCCTATTTCGCACAACCTGGAACTATTTTGATAAAATCAATGAGTTTTACTCTTTTTTGCAATTATGGAAGGACAAGGTCTCCTTTATTAATTCTTATCCACAAATTCTTTGGAATTTAAACAAACGATACTTGATAGAGTTGGAGGCAAAAGGAATAAATATACCGGGCACCCTTCTCGTTGAAAAAGGGAGTAGTGCATCACTAAATAAAGTTTGCGAAGAAAAAAAATGGACTGAGATTGTAATTAAGCCGACTGTTTCAGCTGCAGCATGGGAAACATATAGATTAAAATACCCTGTCGGCCCAAAAGAATCTGAATTATTTGAAAAACTAAGCGCAAAACATGAAATGCTAATTCAATCTTTTCAAAAAAAAATTCTTTCTTTTGGAGAGGTTTCATTAATGATAATAAATGGAGAATACTCTCATGGGGTACTTAAAAAATCTCGCAAGGGCGACTTTAGAGTACAAGATGATTTTGGTGGAACTGTAACTAATTATGAGGCTGGGTTTTCTGAAATAGAATTTGCAAAAAAAGTTATTCAAGCGCTTAATTTTTTACCTACCTATGCACGGGTAGATTTAATAATAGACAACTCTGGGCTGTTAGCTCTATCAGAACTAGAATTAATTGAGCCAGAAATGTGGTTTAGAAAAAAGACGAATTCGGCGAACCTTTTAGCACATGCAATTAAAAAAAAAATTTTTCAAGCTAATTAATATGCTCTTGCTTTATTCCCCTCAATATAATAAACAAATGATTTATTGGCAATCATATTTCCTCCAGGAGTGGGGTAATTGCCGGTGAAGTACCAGTCTCCTTTATGATTGGGGCATGCAACATGCAAATCCTCAACTTTTTGAAAAATTATATCAAAGTCTGCAGAGATATTGTCTATCCTTAAAAGATTAGCAATCTCTTCTGAAATTTCTTCATCTTTAAAGTTTTTATACAGCTCTTTTACATGGTTAACTTGGTCCTCTTTTGGTTGCAAAAGAGCTTCTTTACATTTATGATAAACATCTTTTATTAATGTCTCTCCCTCTGTTGATTTTTGTAATAAATAAATAATGGCCTTAAATGCAATAAAATCATCTAACCTTGCCATGTCTATTCCATAACAATCGGGGTATCTAATCTGTGGGGCCGAAGATACCACAATGATTTTTTTAAAACTTAATCTATCTAGAATCCTAAGAATACTTCTCTTTAGCGTGGTGCCCCTAACAATGCTATCATCTAAAATAACCAGTGTGTCACTTTTTTTAGCAACACCATAGGTTACATCATATACATGTCCAACAAGTCCATCTCTATCTCTGTCTGCAGTGATAAATGTCCTTAATTTAGCATCCTTGACTGCCATTTTTTCCACTCTTAATTTTTGATTAATTATCTGCTTTAATTCATCTAGTTGTCCGTTTCTTAGAAGTGTTTCTTTTTGATTGTTGAGTTCATCCTCCAAAGAGGACAATAGTCCATAAAAGGCGGTTTCAGCAGTATTCGGGATGTAAGAAAAAACCGTGTTTTTAAAATCATTATTAATTTTTGTTAAGATGGGTGGCTTTAATAAAGCGCCTAGCATTTTTCTTTCCTTATTTATTTCAAAATCATTTCCTCTAGAAAAATATATTCTTTCAAAAGAGCATGCAGATCTATTTAGTGGGGAATTGATTTGTTGAAAGTCAATTATTCCACTTTTTTTAATTATGATAGCTTGACCCCTGGGAAGCTCCTTTATGTCAGAGGCTTCAACATTAAATGCAGTTTGAATAACTGGGCGCTCAGAAGTAACCACAGCAATTTCTTCATTACAATAATAATATGCAGGCCTAATGCCGTTTGGGTCCCGAAGCGCAAACGCGTCTCCATGCCCAAGCAAACCACATAGTACATATCCCCCGTCCCATTTCTTAGAAGAATTAATCAATATATTTGAAATATTGATATTCTCTTCTATCAACTTAGAAACCTCAATATTTGTATGATCTTTCTTTTTGTAATTATTATATAGCCGAGCATTTTCTTCGTCTGTAAAATGTCCTATTTTTTCTAAAATAGTGACAGTATCTGATTTTTCTTTGGGGTGTTGGCCCAAATCAATTAGCTGATTTAAAAGTTCATCAACATTTGTCATATTAAAATTACCAGCTAAAACTAGGTTTCTAGATTTCCAATTGTTTTGTCGCAAAAATGGGTGACAATTGGTTATACTGTTTCCACCGTATGTGCCATATCTTAAGTGGCCCAAAAATAATTCTCCAGCAAATGAGCAGTGGTTTTTTAGCCACACTGGATCGGCAAACTTATTAGGATATTTGTTTTTTATTTTGTCAAAATTTTCACTGATTTTTAAAAAAACATCTTGAATTGAATTTTGTTCTACAGATCGACGTCTACTAATATATGGTAAGCCTGGTTTAATATTTAGCTTAATATTTACTAGACCTGCCCCATCTTGTCCCCTATTAACTTGTTTTTGCATTAAGAGATACATTTTGTTTAGCCCGTACAGTGCAGTGCCATATTTTTTTTGATAATATGATAGTGGTTTTAAAAGCCTCAAAAGGGCTATTCCGCACTCATGTTTTATTATGTCGCTCATGTTTTTAAATGTATTACAAAAGTTTTGTTTTTTAACAAAAATCCTCTTTTTTTATACCTAACCAATCTAAAATATTTTTAAAACATATATCTTTTTTCTCTTGTTCGGATATAAAACCCATTTCTTCTGCATAATCAATAACTCTTCCAGGATATGTACTCCCCACCCCCTCAACCTCACCCAAGGGAAAGGGGTCATCGAGGCCCATTATTATTTGATTTGACCCAACACGTTTTTTTAGAAGATCTAAAGTATAAGAGTCGTGCACTAATGAGTCAAAATATATGTTTTTATGACCTAGTGTTTTTCGGGGGTCTTGGAGACCTTTAAAAAGATCGGGGCGGCCATCAAAACCCTGAATTCTTCTTCCATAATTAGCTATTCCAAGCATGCCACCGTGGGCAAAACTAGTTCTTATTTTTGGGTATTTGTCGGGTAGGCCTCTGAGTGTATAAACATGTAGCGTATCGGCACACTGTGCCATCATCCAAATTAAATGAAATCTCCAATATTGATTTTGTAAAGCAATCATTTTTTCGCCATCGTAGGGGTGTATTTGAACAGCCAAACCATACTGGTTAGCCAACTCAAATATCGGTTCAACATGTGATTCTGCAGTAGACACCCAATCTCCTTTTGAGTTTAAAAAGTGTGTGGGCAAACAAAGTAGCTTTAAACCTAATTCTGTCACACATCTTTCAATCTCTCTAAGAGCCTGCTCAATATATAGAGGCTGAACAACAAAACCGCAAGTAAATAGTTTTGGGTAGTCTTTTTGAATAGAGGCATTAAAATCATTCTGGAAACGAATTGCGTCTAAACAATCTCTTTCACTCCAACCGTTGCAATACAACTGTGAAAGACACAACATAACACCGTGGTCTATTCGATGTTGACGCATCCAGTCTATTTTGTCTTTAACAAAACCCCCTAACCCCTCAATGGGCCTTGACCAATTTCCTTGCATCATATATTTTTTTTGTTCATCAATCCAAAAAAGTTTCTTTTTTTTCATAAATGTGGGAATCTGAAAAGGTTCTGGAAGTATGTGTCCGTGTCCGTTTATTCGCATGATTAAGTTTTATTATATTTAATCTAATTGTTTTCTATAGTCGGTTTCTTTTTCAAATTACTGATTTATATATATCTCGGATCTGCATCCATAATCTCCCCCGTCTTGGGGCACGTTCTTAATTTTTTATTAGAATAAAACTTTTTAAAAACGGGTAAAAAATCTTTTTCGATATTTGTTAAATGAAAATACTCTTCATATAAAAGTTGATTTGCCGTTTCTGAAAACCACATTAAACCATCTTTATCTTCTTTTTTTCTTTTTCTTTCAATAACCAATCCTATTGATCCTTCAGGTCTAATAGGTGAGTGTGGTATTCGTGCTGGCAATAAAAACATTTCCCCTTCTTTAATCTCAACTTCAATCATTTTATTATTTTGCTGTGTTTTTACAATAATGTTACCCTCTATTTGATAAAAAAGTTCCTCCGTTTCGTTGTAGTGGTAATCTTTTCTTGCATTTGGACCCGCCACAACCATAACAATAAAGTCACCCGCATCAACGTATAGGTTTTTGTTGCCAACTGGTGGTTTTAAAAGGTGACGATTTTCGGAAATCCACTGGTTTAAATTAAATGGGGGGGTTATATTTTTCATAGAAATATTAATTAGTTTGGGCTTTACATGCGCTTTAATTATAACATACTTGTAAATTAGTTATATTTGAGATAATATGGAAATAAATCTAATAAATAAAACTGCCTGGGTGTTTGGTGCATCTCGTGGTATTGGAAAAGCCATTGCGATTGAGCTTGCAAGTGCTGGTGCTAATATTTTATTAATTGCTCGAAGCTCCCAATTATTAAACCAAACAAAAAAATCTCTTTGTACAAATAACAATCAAACACATGATGTGCTAAGTGTTGATATGTCAAATTCTGGTGCTCTTTTAAAATCCATTAAAAGCCACCATAATATGCGTGTTGCTGACATCATAATTAATAATACTGGTGGGCCACCGAGCGGTATGGCTCATATGGCTGAATTAGAAGAATATAAGTCTGCTTTTTTTCAACATGTTTTATCTGCACAAACTGTCGCTCAAGTTGCGGTGCCTGAAATGAAAAAAAATGGATTTGGGAGAATAATTAACATTATATCTACTTCTGTTAAACAGCCAATAAGTGGACTTGGGGTATCGAACACTATTAGAGGTGCAATGGGAAATTGGAGTAAAACAATGGCCTCTGAACTTGGACCCTTTGGTATTACTGTTAATAATATTCTTCCGGGAGCAACCGAAACAGAAAGACTTTCCAGCATAATAAAAAATAGTGCAACCAAACATAGCTTATCCTCTAAGGAGGTGAGCGAAAAAATGAAAAACAGTATTCCTGTTGGGCGTTTTGCTAAGCCCAAAGAGATTGCTTATGCCGTGACTTTTTTATGTTCTAAACAAGCTAGCTACATTAATGGTATCAACCTTCCTGTTGATGGTGGACGAACAAAATCCCTATAAATCCCCCAGAAATGAATAAAGTATGAAAAAACTAGCAAATTATATTAATGGTGTACTTGCTAAACCTATTGATGGACAATATATTAACAATTTTAGTCCTGCTAATGGG
Source organism: Flavobacteriales bacterium TMED191 (assembly GCA_002171975.2). NCBI lineage: Bacteria > Pseudomonadati > Bacteroidota > Flavobacteriia > Flavobacteriales > Flavobacteriales bacterium TMED191. The sequence goes on along the minus strand of NHIO02000051.1, from coordinate 65,593 downwards.
CACATATACTCTTTAACTCCTAACAGCAATAAAAAAGATGTTGACTCTGCTTTTAAGGCGGCAAAAAAAGCTTTCGGTTTGTGGGGCAGTTCAACAAAACAACACCGTTATGACTGGATGATGAAACTTGCTGATGCAATCGACGCAAATGCCGAAGATTTAGCCAAAGCTGAAAGTCGAGACAACGGCAAACCTCTTTGGCTGGCAAAAAAAATGGACATTCCTCGTTGTTCAACAAATATTAGATTTTTTGCTACAGCTATATTGCATTTTGACTCTAAATCACATGACATGGATGGTAATGCCCTCAATTACACACTAAAACCCCCCATAGGTGTTGCTGGTTGTATTTCTCCTTGGAACCTCCCACTTTATTTACTCACATGGAAAATTGCTCCTGCACTAGCTGCTGGCAACACAGTTGTAGCCAAGCCCTCTGAAGTAACTCCTTACACCGCATTTTTGCTAAGTAAAATTTGTAAACAAATTGGATTTCCCAAGGGTGTTATAAATATTGTCCATGGTTACGGTGATTCTGCAGGACACGAAATTGTCAAAATGTCTGATGTAATTTCATTTACTGGTGGTACAGAAACTGGGAAACTTATTGCATCACATGCGGCTGTAAATTTTAAAAAGTGTTCTCTTGAACTTGGAGGCAAAAACCCAACGGTGATTTTTGCAGACTGTGACTTTGACCTTTCGGTAAAAACAGCTGTAAGGTCGGCTTTTTTAAATCAAGGACAAATTTGTTTATGTGGATCTAGAATATTTGTGGAACAAAAAATTTATAAAAAGTTCTTAAATGCATTTTTTACAAAAACAAAATCATTGATTGTAGGAGACCCCTTAAAAGAAACAACTGATTTAGGTGCAATTGTGTCAAAACAACACTTAGAAAAAATTATTAAAAAAATTAATTCTGCTAAAAAAGCGGGCGCAAAAGTTATTAGTGGTGGAAAAAGTATTTCTTTAAATGGAAAGTTGTCGGGTGGATATTATATGTTACCTACAATCCTTGAAAACACCAAATACACAGACCCCATTAATACGGAGGAGGTTTTTGGACCAGTGGTAACAATAATCCCCTTCAAATCTGAAAAAGAAGTTATAAAAATGTGCAACCATACTAAATATGGATTAGCAGCATCCGTGTTTACAAGTAACATTTCACGGGGACATCGTTTGGCGGCCCAAATTAACTCGGGGCTTGTTTGGATCAACACATGGTTAATGCGTGATTTAAGAATTCCCTTTGGTGGAATGCTTCACTCTGGTTTAGGCAGAGAGGGGGGCTACCATTCTTTGAACTTTTTTACAGAGACGAAAAATGTGTGTCTTAAGATTGAAAACAACAATAATATATAATATATTTAACCTGATAATATTTTGGTATGAAAAATCATTTTAATTCTAATAGTGCGCCAAAACCTGTGGGGCACTATCCTCATTCAAAAAAAGTAGGTGATTTTCTTTTTTTGTCTGGTGTTGGTCCTAGAAAGCGCAATCAAAAATCCATTCCTGGTGTAAATCTTAATAGTGACGGGGAAATTGTTAATTATAATATCTATGAGCAGTGTGTTGCTGTTTTTGAAAATGTTAAACTAGTGCTTAAAGACTCTGGGGCTGATTGGAATGATATTGTTGATGTAACTGTTTTTTTAACAAACATGAAAGATGATTTTAAAACTTTTAACAATATTTACAAGGAGTATTTTAGTGGACCCTTTCCAACTAGAACAACTGTCGAAGTTATTTCTTTACCAACTCCGATTGCTATTGAATTAAAAGTGATTGCTTACCTAAAAAAACAAACCTAACAATGTTTCCAGAGCATAAAAATTTAGATTTATCACAAATTTGTTCCACCATAAATGAACTGTGGGAAAAAAATGGAGTTTTTGAAAAAAGTGTCAATCAAAGACCTAGAGATAATATGTTTGTTTTTTATGAGGGTCCGCCCTCAGCAAATGGTCTGCCCGGCATCCACCACTTAATGGCTAGATTAATAAAAGATATTTTTTGTAGATATAAAACGCTTAGTGGTTTTAGGGTAGAACGGCGTGCTGGATGGGACACCCACGGGCTGCCTGTTGAATTAAGTGTTGAAAAAGAGCTTGGAATTAAAAAGGATGATATTGGAAAAAGTATTTCTATTTCTGATTACAATTTGGCTTGTAAAACAACAGTTATGAAATACACCAAAGAGTGGAACAGGTTAACAAAACTTATGGGTTATTGGGTAGATGTAGAATCTCCGTATATAACTTATGAAAATAAATATATCGAAACTGTGTGGTTTTTATTAAAAAAACTTTTTGATAAAAAACTTATTTACAAAGGCTACACAATACAACCCTATTCTCCTGCAGCAGGTACAGGATTAAGTTCTCACGAACTTAATCAACCGGGTTGTTATAGAGTTGTAAAGGACCTGAGTGTTGTAGCATTATTTAAGGTGCTTAATCATTCTAAAATAATACAAACCGAAACCGATGTTTTTTTTTATGGCCTGGACCACTACTCCTTGGACTTTGTTTGCAAACACTGGTCTTGCTGTGGGTAAAAAAATATCATACGCTATTATTGAAACTATAAACCCATATACAAAAAAAGAGTGTTTTGTTATATGTGCAGAGGATTTAATTTTATCCATTTTTGACAAGAAAAACACCATCAATTATCGTGTGGTTAAGTTGTGTTTGGGGTCTGATTTAGTTGATTTAAGATATGAACAGCTTTTTGATTATGTTCAACCCTCGGACAACCCTGATGGTGCATTTCGCGTGGTAAGCGCAGATTTTGTAACCACAAGTGACGGAACTGGTATTGTCCATTTGGCTCCAACATTTGGTGCTGACGACTTTTTGGTTTCAAAAAAAGAAAAGTTACCAGCTATGTTGGTTCCAAACTCTGAGGGTCAGGCGGTTCCAATTGTTGATTTAAATGGTTTTTTCATTGATGGTTTAGGTGAGTTTTCAGGTCGCCCAATAAAACCAGCTTTTGGTGATAATGATGAAGAAGAGTCTGTTGATGTGGATATTGTTGTGAAACTTAAGGGAATGGGGAGAGCTTTTGGTTCATCAAAATATGAGCATAGTTATCCTCACTGTTGGAGAACCGATAAGCCCATACTATACTACCCTTTAGACTCTTGGTTTATTCAATCAACAAAATACAAGGATTTAATGATTGAAAAAAACAAAACAATTAACTGGAAACCGAAAAGCACTGGAGAGGGACGTTTTCAAAATTGGCTTGAAAATATTAATGACTGGAATCTTTCTAGATCACGATTTTGGGGTATTCCATTGCCCATTTGGAAAAGCAAAGACTCTAATCATGTAGTTTGTGTTGGTTCTGTTGGGGAGCTTAAGGAATTGTGTGCATTCTCAGTAAAAATGGGACACATGAAAACTAACCCGTTAGAAAATTTTGACCCAAAAAACATGAGCAGTGAAAACTACAACTTATTTGATTTACACAAAAACATGGTTGACAAGATTGTTTTATGCGACCCCGAAGGAACCCCCCTGTATAGAGAAAATGATGTAATTGATGTTTGGTTCGACTCGGGTGCCATGCCATTTGCCCAGTGGCACTACCCATTTGAAAACAAAAACTTGATTGACTCAAAAGAGTTTTTTCCCGCAAACTTCATTGCTGAGGGCGTTGATCAAACACGAGGGTGGTTTTATACATTGCATGCCATTGCCGTTATGTGTTTCGGTGAAGTTGCATATAAAAATGTTATTTCAAATGGATTAGTTTTAGACAAAAATGGCCAAAAAATGTCTAAACGACTTGGAAACTCTATTGACCCTTTCAAAGAAATGGCTAAACACGGTGCTGATGCAATTAGGTGGTATATGATAACAAATTCTCAACCATGGGACAATTTAAAGTTTGATATTGGTGGGGTTGTTGAGGTTAAACAGCGTTTTTTTAGTACTCTGCATAATATTTATTCATTTTTTTCTTTATATGCTAATATTGATGATTTTAAATATGCAGAGACTAGTGTTCCAATACATGAACGACCGTTGTTAGATCAGTGGATTGTAGGGGAAGCAGATCAACTTATAGCTGTTGTGGAGGGTTTTTATAATGAATTTGAACCCACACTTGCTGGAAGAGAAATTCAGTCTTTTGTTGTTGATAAGTTGAGCAATTGGTATGTAAGACTTTGTAGAAGGCGCTTTTGGAAAGGTGAATATGATCAAACTAAAATTTCTGCATATCAAACACTGTATGATTGTTTGGTGGTTGTTGCTAAACTCTCTTCACCTATTGCCCCCTTTTTTATGGACCAATTGTACCGCGACCTAAACCTCAACACTAACAAAGAGTGTCACACGTCTATTCATTTAGCAAGTTTTCCACAAAATTTATCTAAACAAATTAACAAAGAGCTTTTGTCTTCTATGAGCCTCACAAAAGAGGTTTGTTCGTTGGCGCTTTCTCTTCGAAAAAAACAAAAAATTAGAGTTAGACAACCTCTTTATTCAATCACTATTTGTTTAAGTGGGAAAAGCTCTGATAAAAATCTATTACATGATATTATAAAATCTGAAATAAACGTTAAAAGGGTTTTGTTTGCAGAAAATTCAAACAAAATGGTGAAACGTAAGCTTGTGGTAAACTTTCCTGTGTTGGGAAAAAAACACGGCAATTTAATTAAGGATATTGTGGTGGCTGTTAATGCTTTGTCAGATTTTGATGTTGGTTTTTATGAGGACAATAAACAAATAGATATAAATATCAATGGTAATGTATTAAAGCTTGAAGAAGAGGACCTTTTGGTTCGTGTAGAAAATATGCCCGGGTATCTTACGGCTCAGTCTGATGGTCTTTTAGTTACATTAAACACACAACTCTCTGAAGATCTTATTTCAGAAGGTTACTCAAGAGAGTTTGTAAATAAGGTGCAGGGGTTGAGAAAAGAAATGGGGCTTGTTGTTACTGATAAAATTAAACTTTATTTGTTTGGTGACCAGGTTGCTTTAAAAATGGTTGAAGCACATAAAACTTATGTTTCAAAGGAGCTTTTGGCCAACTCAATAACACGCACAGATTCTGACCCAAAAAATAGTTTTCTGTTTGAATTTAATGATTTTAAACTGTATATTGGTGTTGAGTTAGTTTAAACAAATAAATTGAATATACAATGAGTAAAGGTGTTTCAAAAAGATACTCTGATGTAGAGTTGAATAAGTTTAGAGAAATTATTGTTAAAAAGATTGAAATTGCTCAAAAAGACCTAAAACTATTAAAAGACTCTTATAGTAACGCTTCTTCTAATGGGACTGATGACACCTATTCCTCCTTTAAGTCTTTTGAAGAGGGGTCTGAAACACTTTCAAAAGAATCCAACACTCTTCTTGCTTCAAGACAAGAAAAGTTTATTCGTGATCTAAAAAACGCTTTAATAAGGATTGAAAACAAAACTTATGGCATTTGTAGAGAAACTGGAAAGTTAATTTCTAAAAAAAGACTAGTTCTTGTTCCACACGCAACCCTAAGTATAGAGGCTAAAAACAAGTCTAAATAGTGTTTTTTTTACGGGGCTACCGCGGTCTCTTAATACCAATTATAATAATTGTTTTATTAGACCAGTTGTTAAAGATTTATATTAAAACATCTTTTGAAATTGGTGAAAGTTTTGTTGTGTTGCCATGGTTTGTTTTATATTTTGTTGAAAACAATGGTTTTGCTTTTGGCTTAGAGTTTTTTGGTAAACATGGTAAAGCAGTTCTTACACTAACTCGAATTCTTTTTGTTTGTTTTATTTGTTTCTGGCTTAACCGCTTAATAAAAAATAAAGAAGGTTCTACTGTTTTAATTTTTGCTTTTATTTTAATTATTTCCGGAGCTATTGGAAATATTATAGATAGTGTTTTTTATGGTGTGTTGTTTGATTATGCGCCTCTTTTTCATGGAAAAGTTGTTGACATGTTTTATTTACCTATTTTTAGTGGAACCTACCCCGAATGGCTTCCTTTTTTGGGTGGAAAAGAGTTTGTTTTTTTTAGATATATTTTTAACATTGCTGACAGTTCTATAACAATTGGGGCTTTTTTACTATTGTTATTACATAAACAAATTCCAACAAAATAAAACTTTTTGTTCTAGTTTTTTCTTTTAGTTATTTATATTTGCCAAACTAAAAAAATATTTTTTATGAACTTTTTATTAGATAATTTAATTTTTGTAGCACCTGTTTTGGGTGTTGTTGGTTTATTGTTTATGTTTTTAAAATCGAACTGGGTGTCAAAACAAGACCCTGGTGATGAAAAAATGAAAGAACTTTCAGGGCACATAGCAAAAGGTGCTATGGCGTTTCTTGTTGCTGAGTGGAAAGTCTTAAGTGTTTTTTCTATAATTGCTGCTGCACTATTAGCTTGGTCTGGTGTAATGTTGCATGGTCCAAGTGGTGGTGCAATTGCAATTTCTTTTGTTATTGGCGCTGTGTTTTCTGCACTTGCGGGATATTTTGGTATGAATATAGCCACAAAAGCTAATGTTAGAACAACTCAAGCGGCTAGAACCAGTTTAGCGAAAGCTCTTCAAGTATCTTTTACTGGGGGAACTGTTATGGGGCTTGGTGTTGCAGGGTTGGCTGTTTTTGGACTAGGCTCTTTGTTTATTATTTTTATAAATATTCATGGTGCTATTTTTGGTGGGGGGTATATTGATCCATTAAAAATGGAGCTTGCTCTAGAGGTTTTAGCTGGTTTTTCTTTGGGTGCGGAATCGATTGCGCTGTTTGCTAGAGTTGGTGGTGGTATTTACACAAAAGCTGCTGATGTTGGGGCGGATTTAGTTGGAAAGGTTGAGGCTGGTATTCCCGAAGACGACCCAAGAAACCCAGCAACAATTGCTGATAATGTGGGAGATAATGTGGGAGATGTTGCTGGAATGGGAGCTGATTTATTTGGTTCTTACGTGGCAACCATTTTAGCCACAATGGTGCTCGGTAGAGAGATTGTTGTTGTTGGCGCAGGAAAGGTTATTAGTGGTGTTTCTGATTTAGCTGGTGTTATGGGTGGAGAAGTTTTTCCATCCACTAATTTTATTTTATTGCCAATGGTTATTGCAGGATTAGGGTTGCTTTTTTCTATTGTAGGTGCAGGTTTTGTTAAAATAAAAAATGATAGTGGCTCTGTTCAGGGCGCTCTAAATATGGGAAATTGGCTTTCTATTGTTTTCACTTTAATTGCATCATATTTTGTTATTATGGCCATTCTTCCTGATGGTTCTTTTACAATTCGTGGGGGTGAGGTTTTTTCAAAAATGGGTGTGTTTTGGGCTGTTTTTACAGGTTTAGTTGTTGGTGGGCTTATGTCAATTATTACTGAGTATTATACATCTATGGGAAGACGACCTGTGAATTCAATTGTAAAACAATCTGAAACCGGCCACGCAACAAATATAATTGGCGGGCTAGCGGTTGGTATGGAATCAACAGTACTTCCAATTTTAGTATTAGCGGGGGGAATTGTTGTTTCTTTTATGTTTGCTGGTCTATATGGTGTGTCTATTGCTGCCGCGGGGATGATGGCAACTACGGCCATGCAGTTAGCAATTGATGCTTTCGGTCCTATTGCAGATAATGCAGGAGGAATTGCCGAAATGAGCGGTCTCCCAAAAGAGGTTCGTGAAAGAACTGATAATCTTGATGCGGTTGGAAACACAACTGCCGCAGCTGGAAAGGGTTTTGCTATTGCGTCTGCTGCACTAACTGCGCTTGCTTTATTTGCTGCTTTTGTTGGTTTAGCGGGAATTGACTCTATTGATATTTATAAAGCGGAAGTATTAGCCTTTCTCTTTATTGGCGCCATGATTCCTTTTATTTTTTCATCCTTAGCTATTGCTGCTGTTGGTCGTGCCGCAATGGATATGGTTATGGAGGTTCGCAGACAGTTTAAAGAGATTCCTGGCATAATGGAGGGCAAAACTACTCCTGAATACGAAAAGTGTGTTGAAATCTCAACAAACGCATCAATTCGTGAAATGATTTTACCTGGAGCGATACCATTAGTTGTCCCTGTTGTTGTTGGTTTTGGTTTTGGTCCTGAAGTGCTTGGTGGATTGTTGGCTGGAGTAACTGTCTCGGGAGTTTTGATGGGTATTTTTCAAAATAACGCGGGAGGTGCTTGGGACAATGCTAAAAAGTCTATCGAAGCGGATGGTGAAAAGGGTTCCGAAGAGCACAAGGCGTCTGTAACTGGAGACACGGTGGGTGACCCCTTTAAAGACACCTCTGGTCCTTCTATGAATATTTTAATAAAACTAATGAGTATAGTGGCTTTGGTTATTGCCCCACACATTAGTGTTAAGAATGCTGATTATGACCACTCTAGTGATAGTGTAGACGAAGTTGATAAAACACAGTTTGTTAAAAAAAGTGTTTCCTTGGAAGAGGACAATACTATTGGTTATTTAGACTAATTATTTTTTCTAAAATTTGCATGGCATTTGTTGCTGCTCCCTTTTTTAATGGGTCGGCAACAATCCACATGTTAAAACTATTTTGACAAGATGTGTCTTTTCTAATTCTAGAAACAAAAACATCATCACTACCCTTTGCCTCTATTGGTGTTATGTAGTTTTCGTTTGTACTTACCTGTACACCCTTTTGTTTGCTTATGATCTTGATTATTCTTGCTATGCTTGTTTGTTTTTTTAACTCAACATTCACGCTTTCCCCGTGTCCCCCTGTGGTTGGAACTCTTACTGCTGTAGCTGTTATTTTAATTTTTGATTCAAAAATTTTATTTGTTTCTTTTATTATTTTTTCCTCTTCTTTGGTATATCCGTTTTTTAAAAAAACATCGCAATGTGGTATGGCGTTGTTATAAATTTGTTTTAAATATGCGGGGTTTTTTACTTTTTTTTCTTTTATTTCTTGTTGTAGTTGGTCAACTCCCCTTTGGCCCGAGCCAGACACCGACTGGTATGTTGAAACTATAAGTCTTTTAATGCCTATCTTTTCATGTAAAGAAAAAAGTGGAAGCACTAGTTGTATTGTTGAACAATTTGGATTTGCAATAATTTTATCTTCTTTTTTTATTTTTTTCCCATTTATTTCGGGCACTATAAGTTTGTGGTTTTTTTTCATTCTGAACTCAGATGAATTATCTATAACGGTTGTGCCCGTGTTGGTGAATTTTTTAGCAAACTTTCTTGAAACTTCAGAGCCAGCTGAAAACAGAGCGTAATTGGGTTTATTTTTTATGGCTTCTTTTATTGAAATAATTTTGTGTTGCTTTTTTTTAAAAATTACGTGTCTATTTTTGTTTTTTTTACTTGCAACAAATAAAAAGTCGTAATTTTTAAACTTTTTATTTATTTCTAGTTTTTTAATTATTTCTTTGCCTACTAAACCTGTTGCTCCAATCAATGCTATAACCATGAGTATTTTGTTTTAATTTTATAGAAATTTAATAATTTATATTAATGTTAGATAAGTCTTCTTTATTAAAAATTAAAAATATTCCTAACACTTTTGGTGTTTATGTTTTTTACAATAAAAAAAAGAAGGTTATTTATGTGGGTAAATCTAATAAACTTAAAAATAGGGTTTCTTCTTATTTTAAGGGAAAAACTGATAAAGATTTATATATTATAAAGTCGGCTTTTTTTATTGATTATTTTTTAGTTAAAAATGAAAATGATGCCTTTTTTTTAGAAAATAATTTAATAAAAAAACATCAACCTAAGTACAATGTTTTATTAAAAGACGATAAATCTTACCCCTGGCTATGTATTACAAATGAGCGTTTTCCCCGTGTTTTTATTGCTCGTAGAAAAACAAATCCTGATTTTTTTTATTTTGGTCCTTATGTTTCTAAAAAACTTCTTCAAAGTTTATATAAATTTATAATATCATACTATCCTGTAAGATCTTGTAGTTTTAATTTATCGGAAAAAAACATACGTGTAAAAAAACATAAGGTTTGTTTAGATTATCATTTAAAAAAGTGTTTAGGTCCTTGCGAAGGATTACAAAAAGAAATAGATTATAATAAAAATATAGAATCTATAAAAGAGCTTTTGTCTGGAAGATATTTGAAAGTAATAAAGGGTCTTGAAAAAAAACTATTTAAATACTCAGATAATTTAATGTTTGAAAAAGCTAATGATCTTAAAAATCAAATAACTTCATTAAAAAGCCTTAAACACAAAAGTGTTGTTATTAGTTCTAAAAATTTAAATATTGATTGCTTTTTTGTTTTAGAAAAAGGGGGGTATTTCTATGTTAATTTTATAAAAGTTGTAGAAGGGTCAATTACTTTTTTAAAAAATTCAAAAATTAAAAAAACCATTAACTGGAGTTTCGACTTTTTATTAAAGTGTTTTTTATCTCGTGCTTTTGTTGATTATGGTTCTCTTTCTAAAGAAATTATTTCCAATATTAAACTTTCTTCATTTCATGGGAGAAAAGTTGTTTATCCTTTAACTGGTTATAAAAAGGATGTCTTAGATTTAAGTTATAAAAATTTGATTGGTTTTATTAATAAAAACAATGTTAAAAATTATACTGATATTATCTCCCTAAAAGAAAATTTAAATTTAAATAATATTCCTTATCATATTGAATGTTTTGATATTTCTCATTTAAGCGGAAAATTTTCTATAGGGTCATGTGTTGTTTTTAAAAATGGTAAGCCTTCTAAAAAAGATTATAGGTTCTTTAATATAAAGTCTTTTGAAGGTATAAATGATTACCTAGCAATTGAAGAGGTTGTTTATAGAAGGTATGCTAATTGTGAAAATTTACCTGATTTAATAGTCATAGACGGAGGTAAAGGACAATTATCATCTGCTATTAAATCTTTGAATAAATTAAAATTAAATAAATTACAATGCATAAGTATTGCAAAAAAAAATGAAATTATATATACAAATAATAAAACTGAAATAATTTTAAATAACAATTCTAATTCTTTAAAATTAATAAAATTTATTAGAGATGAAGCGCATCGATTTTGTTTAAAAAATCATAGAAATAAAAGAAATAAATATTTTATTAATTCTGAATTAAATAATATATATGGTCTGGGAGAAATTAGTGTTACAAAACTTTTAAAAAAATTTAAAACTATAAATAAAATAAAATCCCTCAGTAAAGAACAATTAATATTATTTATAGGTGAAAAAAAAGGTAATTTGGTTTTTAATTATTTTAACAATTGATGTTAATAAATATATAATAATAGATGTAGTTTATTAACAAGTTATTTAACAAAAAAAAAACATCTAATTTTTATAAATTTTTATCACTATAATTTGAATCTATATTAACAATTATTTATTAAATATTTAATAACATTTATATATTATTTAATAATAAATTATAAGGTTAATAATTAAAGTTTATTAGATGTAAATTATATTAATAATATGTTAATAAATTTTAATAATTTATATATACAATTAAACATTAAAATTTTTATTGTATATATTAACATTACTATTATATACTATATATTAATATTTTAAATATTTAATAATATCAATGTTATTTATATTTGCTCCTATATTTAAATTATTTGTACCTAAACTTAAACCAGGAGATATATCGCTTAATGAATAATTAAATTCATTTATATTTATAAAAATTGGATCAGTTAATAAATTATAATAACCCTTTAAATTATAATTATTTGAAATACAATAACTATTATTAATTTTTATATTTTTTAATTTAAAATTAGGTTTATTATTATTAAAAATATTGTTTTTAGAAATAATAGAATTATCATAATTAACTAAATTATTTATATCAATTATTGTATTATTTTTATCAAAAGTATTATTAATAAAATAATAATTTAAATTATTATCATTATTGGAAATAATAAGGTTTTTATTATTTACAATTAAATTATTAAAAAAAGAAAAATTATCATTGTTTTCTAAAATTTCAAAAACATAATTATTTGTATAAAAAATATTATTTATTATATTAATTTTTTTAGTGGATTTAAGTTTTAAAAGTTTTTCAGAATTTATTATTAAACAATTATTTAAAATAAAATTATTACAATCTTTAATTAAATAACTATTTAAATTTTTATTAATAATACTGTTTTTTATTATTAATTTTTCATCTGAAAAATTAATATAACAATACTCTAAAATAGAATTATCTATAATTATAGATCCTTTATTAGAATTAATAGAAATATTTTTTAAATAAGTATTATCAATTTTTAATATTGAGTTATTTATTAAATTAAAATTATTATTATTTGATAAAAATATAGAACCTTTAAAAAAACTGGATTTATTTTTATAGTAATTTAAAGAAATACTATCATTACTTTTACCAATATTTAAATTACCATTATTAATAATTAAACCATTTTTTTTAAAATTTACAGTTACACCAATATTAATTAATAATGTTTTATTGTAAGGAATTATTAATGTATCATTTATAGTATAATTTTTATTTTTTATTTCTATAACAGAACTATTTAATTTAAAAATATTATTGTTTAAATTTTCTGTTTTTTTACAGGAAAAAAATAAAAAAAAAATAAAAAAAAATAAAGTTCTCATATTTTAAAAGTTTGAATTTTGTATGATTTTTTTTGTATAAATATTTCTTTTTTTAGATAATAAATTACTTGATTCAAATAAATCAACAATTACCCCTTTTTTTAAAACCATAATATTTTTGCATAAATACGAAACAGAATTTATATCATGAGAAATAAAAACAACAGAAATATTTAAATTAATATTTATAAACTTAATTAAATCCAAAACAGACAATTGTACATCTAAATCTAAACCAGAAAGAGACTCATCAAAAACAATTACTTTAGGAAAAGAAGCAATAACACGAGCAATAGACAATCTTTGCTTTTCCCCTCCAGAGAGCTCATGAGGATAAAGATTAATATATTTATAATCTAAACCAACCAAGCTAAAAAGCTCTTGAACCGTAACATTTGATTTAAAATGAGAAATTATTTCTAGTACAGATTTACCACATTTTATTTTAGGATTAAATGTTGAATATGGGTCTTGATAAACCATTTGAATACAATTTTTTAAAAAAAAAGAGTCTTTATGATTATAATAACCGGTATAGTTTTTTTCTATCCCACAGAGAACCCTTCCAAGAGTTGTTTTTCCAGAACCAGAACCACCAACAACACCCAAAGCACCACCTTTAACTAGGGAAAGGTTAATATTTTTTATAGCCGAAAATTTAATATTGTTTTTTTTAAAAACAACATTAACATCTTTTAAATCTAGAGAGAAATCAGAAAAACCTGTATTTTTTTTAAAGCTTTTAATTATAGAGTTTAGATGAGAAGCATTAAAATTAGGGTATTTTTTTAGTTTTAAAATATTCAACAAAACCTCCTTTTTTTTAATATAACTTACACCATCTAATGAAGAAGAAGAAAAAAAAGTACGGTTTTTATAAATATAAAATCTATCGCAGTAGTATTTTATTAAGTCTAAATTATGACTCACTAAAACAACACCAATATTCCGCGTTTTTTTTATTTTCAACAATAAATCTAAAACCCCTCTTTGTGTAACAGGATCTAAAGAAGTAGTAGGTTCATCAGCAATCAATAGTCGTGGTTCAGAAGCAAGAGCAATAGCTATTACTACTCGTTGTTTTTGTCCCCCGGAAAGTTCGTGAGGGTATGAATTAATAATTTTTTCAGGAAACTCGACACCAACCTCATTTAACAAATGAACACAGTTTTTTTTAATAAAAGAATTATTGTTAGAAACAATTTTAACACATGCTTCTTTTAATTGTTGACCACACTTAAGAGTTGGATTAAGACTAGAAGCTGGGTCTTGAAAAATCATTGAAACCTCATTGGACCTAAATTTCTGCCAAGAGGAAGCATGTTTGGAGTTTAAATCAAAATAAGTAGAAAGGTAATTATACTTCGAGAGCTCCGAGGACACAACAAAAGATTTATTTTGATTTAAAAAACCCATCAAAAACAATGAAAAAACAGACTTTCCAGAGCCTGATGCCCCAAAAAGACCAACAATCTCCCCCTCTTCAACACTAAAAAAACCACCCTTTAAAAGGGGTTTGTTTTTCACAGTGATATTAAGGTTTTTTATTTTTAGTAAAGACATTCTTTTAATGTTTGAATTCTAAAATAACCTGCTCAATATAAAAACTAAGACTGTTAGTTAATAAAAAATCATTATTATTTGAAGCACTATCTTCGGATTTTCCAAGTCGAACAAACACCAAGTTTAAATCAGGAATAGCTACAATATATTGTCCCAAAAAGCCGCGAGCATAAAAAACATCATAATCCAAAACTTTAGCAACATACCAAGAGTTAGAATAGTGTTTAATCACTTTTCCAAAGCGAGAGGATTTTTTATCACCCATTTTTAACAAAGGAACACTAAATAACCAACGAAAATACTCAGGGCTAACAACTATAGAATTATTTAGTTGCCCACCATTTAACATTAAAAGCCCTATTTTAGCAAAGTCTCTAGCTGTACTATTAAAACAACAAAAGGTTTTCTCCGACCCATCACTAGAATCTAAGGACCACAAAGCGTTTTTTGAGGCACCAATTTTAGACCAAAGGGCATGACTAGCGTAATCTGAAACGCTTTCACCAACAGCCCGCTCTAACAAAACACCAAGAAGTTGAGTGTCACCACTTTGGTATTTAAAAAACTCACCCGGTTTAGAAATAAAGTTTTGTTTAAACATTAAGTCATTAATATTTTTACCATAATAAGCTTTCGCAGTTACGCTTATCGGCCGTTTGTAGTTTTCTAACCAACTTAAACCAGAAGACATCCCTAAAAGGTGTTTTATCTTCACAGGGTTTTTGTTATCAAAGTTTTCAATTTCCGGAATAAAGGACACAATGTCCTGATCAACACTCTCAATAAAACCCTCGTCTATAGCTGACCCCACAAGCAAAGACATTATACTTTTAGCCATTGAAAAAGAATTAGACAAAACATCAGGCCCACCATCTCCCCAGTATTTTTCAAGCACAACACTGTCGTTTTGAACAACCAAAAAAGCCGTGCTTTTATATTTAACAAGGGCAGCATTTAGAGAGTCATTAACAATTTTGTTTTTATAATTTATAGACTTTGGAATAATAAAGGGGTGATTTGCAACAACAGGTCGTGTAAAAAAAAAACTATAATCATCTACTTGAGCAGAACTTTCACCCCTCAAATAAGTACATCTAACACCATGAGCCAAATAAGAAAGGTCAAAAATAAAACCAAACAATATTGTTAAAAATATAAAAACAACCCCCCCCCTCATAATCTAAGTTTTTAAAAAAAAATTAAAAACATTCTCAAAAGACTTTTTAAAAAGTAACTCTATATCTTTCATGGGCACATCCCTATCAAGCTCAGCACACAAGGAGGTGACACCTCGGTCCTGTATTCCACAAGGAACAATATTGTTGAAATAATTTAAATCAACATTGACATTAAAAGCCAAACCGTGCATTGTAACCCACCGACTTGCCCTTACACCCATTGCACAAATTTTTTTATAGTTTTCATTGTTTTTTTTTGGAGACACCCAAACACCCGTTGACCCACCCAACCTCTCTCCACAAAGATCAAAATGTCTTAAAACATCAATAACAACCTGCTCTAAATACCGCAAGTATTTATGAATATCTGTAAAAAAATTATCTAAATCAAAAATAGGATAAACAACTAATTGGCCAGGACCATGGTAAGTTATATCTCCTCCACGATTTATTTTATAAAAGGCAGCCTGATTTTTTTTAAGCTGAGCTTCATTTATAAGCAGGTTTTTACTGTCCCCACTTTTACCTAAAGTATAAACATGCGGATGTTGACAAAACAGAAGATAGTTTTTGGTTTTTACACCCGATCTCTTGTCTTTTATTATTGATTTTAAAAGCAACTCTTGTTTATCCCAAGCTGTTTTAAAATCAACTATACCTAAGTTTTTAAAAATAACGGTATTCATTTGTTATATGAATATAACTATATTTGATAAAATTAAATTAAATAGTGGAAAAATATACAGAACAAGAACAGGCGCGAAGAAACTCGCTCAACGAATTAATAGACATGGGACACAACCCATATCCAGCAGAGGAGTTTAAAATAACTGCGACCAGCAAAGAAATAAAAGAAAACTATCACTCAGAAAAAAACAACTTTCAAAATGTTTCTTTGGCGGGAAGAATAATGAGCAGAAGAATAATGGGTAAAGCCTCCTTTGTTGAACTAAAAGATTTTAAAGGAAGAATACAACTATATTTAAATAGAGATGAAATTTGTGAAGGAGAAGATAAATCCATGTATAATAAAGTATTTAAAAAACTTTTAGACATTGGTGATATTATAGGTGTTGAGGGAAGTGTTTTTAAAACAAAAGTGGGGGAAATTAGTATAATGGTTAAAAACATAAAAGTTTTATCAAAATCAATTAAACCACTTCCAATAGTAAAAACAGACTCTGAGGGGGTGTCACACGATGCATTTAAAAACACAGAACTCCGATATAGACAAAGATCTCTAGACTTAATTGTTAATGATGATGCTTGGGGTGTTTTCGAAACAAGAACAAAAATATTTAATATAATTAGAAATAAACTTAATAGTGTCGGCTATATGGAAGTGGAAACCCCCATACTTCAACCAATTGTAGGGGGTGCAGCAGCGAGACCATTTATTACACACCACAACACACTAGACATGCCACTATATATGCGAATAGCAAACGAGCTATACCTTAAAAGGCTAATTGTAGGTGGTAAAGAGGGGGTGTATGAATTTGCTAAAGACTTTAGAAACGAGGGTATGGACAGAACACACAACCCAGAGTTTACAATGTTAGAGTTTTACGTTGCATATAAAGACTATGTTTGGATGATGGAATTTGTTGAGAAACTTTTGGAGGAGACTGTAATTGGAGTGTGTGGAAAAACAAAAATAAACCACAACAATAGTCAAATAGATTTCAAGGGTCCTTACAAAAGACAGCCCTTTTTCGACTCTATAAAAGAAAAAACAGGCGATGATGTCTCACAAATGACCAAGGAAAACCTACAAGATTATTGTAAAGAAAAAAATATTACAATAAATAAAACAATGGGAAAAGGAAAGTTGTGGGATGCAATTTTTGGAGAGTTTTGCGAAAAAGAACTGATACAACCAACATATATAACAGACTACCCGTCAGAAATGTCTCCACTATCTAAAAAACACCGAACAAAAAGGGGTTTAACAGAAAGGTTTGAGCTTTTTGTTAATGGAAAAGAAATAGCTAACGCCTACTCTGAACAAAACAATCCAATTAAACAAAAAGAAAGTTTTGAAGAACAAATGTTACTGGGTGAAAAGGGTGACGACGAAGCTATGGTTATTGATAAACAGTTTTTAACAGCACTCGAATATGGCATGCCACCAACTTCGGGAATAGGAATAGGAATGGATAGGCTTACAATGCTTTTAACAAACAAAACCACCATTCAAGATGTTTTGTTTTTTCCTCAAATGAAACCAGAAAACCAATGAAAGTAGCAATAGGATCAGACCATGCCGGTTTTGAGTATAAATCAAAAATAATAAACTTTTTAGAAGAGGTTTATGGCGCACAAGTTTTAGATGTGGGAGCCTTTTCAAAAGAAAGTGTAGACTACCCAGATTATGCCCACCTTGTATCAAAAGAGGTTGTTGTTGGTGCAGATTTTGGGGTTTTAATATGTGGAAGTGGAAACGGGGTTAGTATGGCAGCAAATAAACACAAAAAAATTAGAGCTGCGCTCTGTTGGACACCAGAAATTTCTAAATTAGCACGAGCACACAATGATGCCAATATAATCTCTTTGCCGGCAAGATTTGTTGGCTTTAGTGAAGCTAAAAGTATAATTAAAAACTTTTTAGAAACACCATTTGAAGGGGGAAGACACAAAAGAAGAGTTGAAAAAATTTAAAACCAACATAAAATGAACTACATAAACAAAAACACAGTTTTAATGCTTGTTGTTGCAGTTTTTTTTGTAACTCTTTCGCAAAGTGACCAAAATATACCACAACCAACAAGTTGGTCAATAGAAAACAAGATTAAAAAAATCAAATCGCACGTATTTGTATTAGCTTCAGACTCCTTAGAGGGAAGAGAGGTTGGGACTAATGGTGAGCTTTTAGCGGCGGATTATATATCAAATTATTTTAAACAAATTAATATCCCTCCACTCAAAGACTCAAGCTATTATCAAGAGTTTAGTTTAGGATCAAGAAAGTTCGACTATGCTAAAATAAAAGTTGGTCACACAAGGTATTTTTTTGGCCAAAACTTTTACAGTTACCCTAAATTTAAGGATGTTAGTATTTTTTCAAGCGATATAGTTTTTTTAGGTTACGGAATTGATTCAGAAAATTACAGTGATTACAATGTAGATGTAAAAAACAAAATACTACTAGTCTTTGATGGCGAACCGACCAATAAAGAGGGTCAGTATCTTGTCTCAGGGACAAATAAAAAATCACCAAAAGCTAGCTATAGGGAAAAATTAAAAACCGCAAAACAAAAAGGAGCAAAAGCACTTTTAATAATAAAAAACAACATAAAAAAAGACTACAAGCTGTTTAGTCACCGCATTAAAAATCCTGGTGTTTTTTTGGTTGCAAAACAAGCATCAATACCATTTTTTTTTGTTGACAAAAAAATAGCAAAAGACCTACTTAACATTAAATCTATAGCCCCACTTATAGATACAATTCTACACACGGAAACAACTGCAACTAAATATGTTAAAAAACCGATTTCAATTGACACGAAAACTATAGAAGAATTTTTTGTTGGCAAAAATGTATTAGGTTTTATTGAAGGTTCAGACCCCGATTTAAAAGAAGAGGTTGTTGTAATCACAGCACACTATGACCACATAGGGGTAATAAATGGCAAAATCCATAATGGTGCCGATGATAATGCAACGGGGACTGCAGCTCTTTTAGAAGTTGCAGAATCGTTTCAGGCAGCTAAAAAGTTAGGAAAAAAAACAAAAAGAAGTGTTTTAATTTTTGCCAACTCAGCTGAAGAAAAGGGCTTACTTGGTTCATATTTTTATGTGGAAAATCCCATCTTCCCACTAAATAAAACTATAACCTGTTTAAATGTTGATATGGTTGGAAGGGTTGACAAAAATCACCCAAATGATAGCAATTATGTATATTTAATAGGTTCTGATAAATTAAGCACAGACCTACACAACCTTTCGGAAAAAACAAATAACGAATATGTGGGGCTAAATTTAGACTATACGTTTAACGACCCTAGTGACCCAAATAGATTTTATTACAGATCAGACCACTATAATTTTGCCAAAAAAAACATTCCATCAATATTTTATTTTAGTGGAGTACATGAGGATTATCACATGCACACAGATACACACGAAAAAATAATTTACGAAAAGGTTGAAAAAACCGCTCGATTAATTTTTTATACCGCATGGGAGATTGCTAATGGAATTGATAGACCAAGGGTTGATAAAAAGAATGACTTTTAAGTTTTTGGCACTAAAAATCAAATTTTATTCCCTGAGCTAGTGGCAACTCACTTGAATAGTTAATTGTGTTAGTCTGTCTTCTCATGTACGCTTTCCACGCATCAGAACCCGACTCTCGACCACCACCAGTTTCTTTTTCACCACCAAACGCACCACCAATTTCTGCCCCAGAAGTTCCTATATTTACGTTTGCAATACCACAGTCAGAACCAGCGTGAGATAAAAAGGTTTCGGCTTCTTTAATATTGTTTGTCATAATTGCCGAAGATAAACCTTGTGGAACGCTATTTTGGATTTCAATAGCATCTTCAATTTTGGAATACTTCATAATATAAAGTATCGGAGCAAAAGTTTCTGTTTGAACAATATTAAAATCATTATCTGCCTCAGCAACGACAGGCTTAACATAACAACCAGACTCAAATCCATCTCCACCTAAAACTCCACCAGGAACAACAATTTTGCCTCCTTCTTTTTCAACCTTAATAAGCGCATCCTTGTATGCTTCTACAGCACTTTTGTCAATAAGCGGGCCCATGTGGTTTTTTTCATCCAAGGGGTTACCAATTTTTATTTGTTTATACGCTTGGATTAATTTATGTTTTACGTCATCATAAATTGACTCATGTATAATTAGTCGCCGTGTTGATGTGCATCTTTGACCAGCTGTGCCAACTGCACCAAAAACCACTCCAACCATTCCAATATTTAAATCGGCATTTGGTGACATAATCATTGCGTTATTTCCACCCAACTCTAATATGGTTTTTCCAAATCTTTCTGCAACTTTTGCACCAACAATTCGGCCCATTCGGGTTGATCCTGTGGCAGAAATCAAAGGAATATTTTTGTCAGAGGTTAAGAACTCACCCACCCTGTAGTCACCATTAATTAAACATGAGACTCCCTCTGGCAATGAGTTTCTTTTTAAAACTTTAGACATAATTTTTTGACACGCAATAGCACAGAATGGCGTTTTTTCTGAAGGCTTCCAAACACAAACATCTCCACAAACCCAGGCTAATGCGGCATTCCAGGCCCAGACAGCAACAGGAAAATTAAAAGCGGAAATTATCCCAACAATTCCCAAGGGGTGATACTGTTCATACATCCTGTGTTGTACTCTTTCGGAGTGGAGGGTAATACCACAAAGTTGCCTTGAAAGACCTACAGCAAAATCACATATGTCGATCATTTCTTGAACCTCACCTAACCCTTCTTGATAAGATTTACCCATTTCATAAGAAACTAGACGCCCTAAATCACTTTTATTTTTTCTTAATTCTTCACCAAACTGTCTAACAATTTCTCCCCTTTTCGGTGCAGGAATAACACGCCAAACTTTAAAAGCTTGTTGTGCACTAATTATAACATCGTTATAATTATCTTTAGAAGTAGAAAAAACTCTACCAATTTCTTTACCATCAACAGGGGAAAGGGATACAAAACTTTCTTCTTGATTGTTTTCCCAATTTAGCCCAGTAGATGTTCCAGGGTGGTTAGTTTCGATATTTAAATTTTTCAATAAATCATTCATAATTTTTAGTTAAATAATCTAACAACATCCATGCCGTTAGCGTAGATTAATAATGTAAATAAAAGCACCATTCCAATTATTTGAAGAGGCATTAAAACACTTAAGGGAAGTTTTTTTCCTGAAATCATCTCAATTAAAGCAATTAGAGCGTGACCCCCATCCAAAGCGGGAATAGGCAAAAGGTTCATAATTGCTAAAATTATAGAAAGCAAAGCGGTCATAGACCAAAAAGCCAACCAATTCCAGTCCCCGGGAAACATTTTTCCAATACTTATTAAGCCTCCAACATGTTTATATCCTCCAGTTTTAGGGTTAAATATAGTTTTTACTTGACCCCAATACATTTTAATAGTTTCGCTGGTTTTTTTAAATCCAGCAGATATAGACCCACCAAATGTATACCGCTTATCATCATAATATCCACGAGTTATACCCACCCCCAACAAACCGTCATTAGGAACAGTTAGTTTAATTGTGTTTTCATTGGAACGGGAGTCTCTATATGTTAGTTTTATACTTTTCCCAACTTTAGAAAGAAGATACTTTTTGGCTTCTGTTGTAATGAATTGGGTATCTAAAGAATCTATTTTTACAATTCTATCGCCCTCTTTTAATAATGAGCTTTTCAGAGGACTTGTAGAAAAAATTTCATCTACAATCCATTTAAAGTTGGGTGAAATTACGTTTCCCTCATATGTTTGTATGTTGCTAATAACCGTATTTATTGCGGACTTATCCAAAAACAATGTAATTGTTTCATTATTTCTTATCAAATCAACACTTTGAGCACCCTCAAACAAAATAGAACTCATAACAAACATTGGGTCATACTCCATTAAATCAACCCCATCAATAGCCTTTATTTTGTCGCCATCCTGAAAGCCTAGTAACTCTCCCCCCTCATTAAATGAAAAACCATCTACCAGTTTCTCCATGGGGATGTATTTTTCCCCCCAATAAAAAAGAATAATAGAGTACAAAAACCAGGCTAAAACCACATTAATAAAAATACCACCCAACATCACAATTAATCTTTGCCAAGCCGGTTTTGACCTAAGTTCCCACTCTTGAGGTTCGCTTTCTACCCCCTTAGAATCCATAGACTCATCAATGAACCCAGCAATTTTAACATAACCACCCAAAGGAACCCAACCAATCCCAAATTCTGTGTCACCAAACTTTCTTTTAAACAATGAGCCGCTCCAACCGCCAACCCCCCAGTCCATAAATAAATAAAACTTTTCTACACGACAACCGAAAAATCTTGCTGCTGCATAGTGCCCAAATTCGTGTAATACTACCAAAATGGACAAGCTTAATAATAATTGTAATATTTGTATCATAATTTTTTAATTAAATTATTTGCTATTAATCTCGTTTCTGCATCTGCTGACAAATAATCATCTAGATTTGGATTTTTTACAAAAGTAAAATTTTCTAATGATTTCCCGACGATTTTTATCATGTCTAGAAACTTTATTTTTTTATTTAAAAACGCTTCAACTGCAATTTCGTTAGCAGCATTTAAGACGCACGGTGCCGTGCCGCCCAAGCCAAGAGCGTCTAGAGCAAGCTTTAGGTGTGGAAATTTAATGAGATCCGGTTCGGAAAATTTTAAAGAACCATATTTACTTAAATTAAAAGCGGTTTTATTATAATTAATCCTTTTAGGGTGTGATAGAGCGTATAGGATTGGAGTTGTCATAGTTGGGACCCCCAGTTGAGCTTTAACGGAACCATCTATAAACTCAACCAAACTATGTATAATTGACTCTGGGTGAACAACTACCTCAATATTTTTTTGACTAACACCAAACAACCAATATGCCTCAATTACTTCAAGACCCTTGTTCATGAGGGTGGCAGAATCGATTGTGATTTTCGCTCCCATATCCCAATTAGGGTGTTTTAACGCCCTCTCAACAGTGATGTTTTTAAAATCTTCCATTTTATGTTTCAAAAAAGGACCGCCTGAAGCAGTAAGAATCAACTTTTTAATATTCTTGGAACACTCACCAACTAGGCATTGAAAAATAGCAGAGTGTTCAGAGTCTACAGGAATAATTGAAACATTTTTCTTCTTTGCCAGGCGCATAATTAATTCTCCAGCTACAACTAAAGTTTCTTTATTTGCAAGAGCAATATTTTTATGAGAATTAATTGCACTTATTGTTGGCTTTAAACCGGCACTACCAACAATAGCAGTTAAAACCAAATCAATATCTTTTTCAAACATCAGTTGACACAACGCATCATCCCCCAACCATACTTTAGTGTTTTGTTTTTTTAAACCTTCTTGTAAAAAACGATATCCTATTTCGGTATTAATTACTACATGTCTTGGTTTAAAAAATTTTGCTTGCTTAAATAGTAGTTCGTGGTTTCTGTTGGCACTTAATATATATGCATTAAATAAATTTGGAAACCTGGAAATTATTTCAAGTGTTTGTGTTCCAATAGAACCAGTAGAACCCAAAATAACAATATTTTTTTTAGTAGACATATCCATTAGTTAGAAAGTCCCCAATTTTTGTGTCATTTGAAAGGTGAGGACATTTGTTTTGTCCCCCAAATTTACCAATAGATTTCATATATTCATTAAACCCACCCTTTTTAACACAAAAAACTTTTAGAGGACCAATAATACCAGAAACAACAAGGTCTTTATAGTATATGTTTTGATTTTCCAACTCCTCGTTTAGTGTTTTTGTAAATAAATTTAAATTTGAAGGTTTTTTAATAAACTCAACAAACCACATGTGGTGAGATAGTTTTGGCCTTTCTAAAACATGAGGGCAAACCGAAAACTCAGCAACAGAGCCTCCAACCAACTCAATCGTTTTTTTAAGAGCTAACTGCACCTCTTTTTCGATTACATGCTCTCCAAATGCAGAGCAGAATTGAGACTCTCTTCCACTAAATAATATTTTATAGGGTTTTGTTGAAATAAACCTAATGGTGTCTCCGGTGTTGTATGCCCACAATCCAGCTATTGTAGAAACAATCATCACGTAATCCACATCTATTAAAACATCCTCTAAACAAATGCGCTCTCTCCCCCCTTTTTTATAATCTTCTAGTTTAATAAACTCATAAAACACTCCATGGTTTGTTAACAACAAAAGACCTTGTTCTTGTAATATGTTTTGATACGCAAAAAAACCCTCAGAAGCAGGGTAAACTTCAAGTGTGTCAATTTTGCCACAAAAGTTTAAAAATGAATCATTATAACTATCAAAGCATGTTCCTCCGTGGATATAAAGTTTTAAATTAGGAAAAACATCTAAAACATTTTTTTTGTTTGTATAATTTAATAATGAATCAAAGTAAGTTAATACCCATGGCGGTATTCCACCAATAATAGACATATCCTTATTGTGAGTTTCTTCAACAATTTTAAATATTTTTTCATTCCAGTTAGAAATACAATTTGTTTTCATTGAAGGGTATCTGTTTTTTTTAAGAAAAAACGGTATGTGTCTTGCGGCTATACCAGACAATTTAGCGTAAGGGATTTGGTTGAAATATTTAAGCTCGGGAGAACCCTGAATAAACATCATTCCCACATTAGAAACGTTATAATTATTGGTTTGATAAGCATATAATAACAAAAGCTCTTTTATTGCTTGTGTCTGAAACGACATCATTTCTTTTGTGAGGGGAATATATTTTGTTCCCGATGTTGTACCAGAAGTGATCGCAAAATAAGCTGGTGTTCCTTGTGTAAGTATATTTTTTTTACCCTCGGAAATTTTTCGAACATAAGGCTTGATGTATTCATAGTCAGTTATAGGAGTGTTTTGTTTAAACTTGTGATATGTGGTTTTTTTAGAAAGATTTAAATCGCGGGCAAACAAAGAGCGTACTCCTCTTTTTAGTATTGTTTTTAGCACAATGCTTTGATCTTTAACGGCAGACGCCTGCATTAGCGAGCTCTTTTTATATTGTTTTTGTGCTAATATTTTTAATATAAAACTAGACAGTGCCATATTAAAAATCTATATAATCCTCAGGATTTATGGGTGTGCCATTTTGCCACAACTCAAAATGTAAATGCGGTCCAGATGTTAATTCGCCACTATTACCAACCACACCAATAACTTCTCCAGCCTTAACTAAATCATTTGTTTCTTTAACTAAAAGCGCATTGTGCATATATGCTGATACTATATTATCAACGTGCTGAATAATTATTACATTCCCTTTAGAACTTGACCAATCTGCAAAAAGCACCACACCATCTAAACACGACTTAACCGACGCATTTGTTTCTGTAACAATGTCTAAACCAAAATGTTGTTCTTGAGGATTAAAAAGACTTGTTATCAAACCATCAACGGGCCTGTAAAAAACAAAATCTTCTAATTGCCCGATGTTATCTTTGTAAGATGATGGGATATTGTATAGGTCGGCATCTGCAACCTCTTTTCGTAGAGTTGAGTCGGCTTTTGATGGTGACAATGTTAAGTCCTCATAAACAATTGACTCTTTATTGAAGACAGGTATCACACTATCTATAATATCGCCATTTATTATTCTGGTAATTGCATTTACGTATTGAGCTTTGATAAACAAGTCTCTTTCTAAAGAGTCGATGTGAATCATTAACTCAATGATCTTCTTTTTTTTATCTAATTCCGCTTGAGGAAGAATGCTTTTAATTGGACTATATGCTATCAGACAAAAAGAAACAATTAATATTAGTAAAGAGGAGTATGCCGCAAGCGCTAAAAGTTGATAACCCTTAAATTCCGTTATTTTTCTCTCTTCTAATGAGGACCTGTTTATTGAAATCACACTGAAGGTGTTAGTTAAATGTTTAACTATCCAACTGTTGTTTTTTTTTTGGCTATTCCACATATTTAGATAAAACAGATTTAATCAAATATCGGAAAATAGATTGTCAAAACATGTGTATAGTAAAAAAAATAAAATAATTTTATATACGTTTTAATAGATAGCAACTAACCTAAAACCTACAAATGCGTATTTATAAATATATTAACACACTAATTGTTTTGTGGTTTTGTTTTGGCTGCTCTACACAAAAAGATGTAGCCATAAATCGGCTTTATCACCAACTTAACACAAAATACAATGGTTTATTTTATGCTCAAGATTACTTAAAGAAAGGAATAAAAAAAATTAACACTACACATCAAGAAAATTACTCAGAACTCATTACTGTTTTTAAGCATATAGATTTAAAGTCAGCACAATCTGCTCAACCACTATTTGATCAAGCTATTCAAAAAGCCACCATAGCCATTAAACAACACTCCATGGAAATCGAAGGAGTAGAAAAAAACAAATTAATTAACCAGGCTTATTTAATTATTGGTAAATCAAAATTTTATAAACAAGATTATGATTCAGCGATTAATACATTTAATTATTTAGTCAGAAAAGCCGACAGTAAAGAAATGGCTGCAGAAGCAGTTTTGTGGGTGGCAAAGTGTCAAGAAAAATTAAGAAATAAACAAGCATTAATACAACGAATATATGATTTAGAAGAAAACCATATTCTTACTAAACAACAAAAATCTATTTTATTTGCAATTAAAGCCGAAAATGAAATTACATATCAAAATTATAAAAATGCCAAACAACATCTATTATCATTTATTAATTTAACAAACAACAAAACAGAAAAAGTACGGACACAATATCTTTTAGGCCAAATCTCGTTAGTCTTAGATGAAAAAAATGATGCAAAAGAATTTTTTACAAAGGTGTTAAAAAGCAATCCTGAATATGAGCTTGCTTTTAACGCAAAACTTAACCGGGCAAAAACATTTATTCCAAATAATGATAGCTTTAAAAAAATAAAGTTGGATTTAGAAAAAATGTTGGTTGACAAAAAAAACAAAGAGTATAGGGATCAGATTTATTTTGCGATTGCCAATTTGGAACTTACAAATCAAGACACTATCGCAGCGATTTCCTCACTTAAACAATCTGCACATTTATCCACAAATAATAATGGTCAAAAAATAGAATCACACTATATATTAGCAAAAATATTTTGGGGGAATCAAAATTATATTGAATCATATCATCACTCTGACTCAGCTCACAAACTTCTAGGCCCCGAGACTAAAAAATATGCAGAAATAAAAAGGATGCTTAGAAACTCTAAAAAAATAGCACAAAAATATATAAGGATTAATTATAATGATAGTATAATTGGCCTGGCCTTATTGTCTGACAAAGAAAGAAACACAATTATAGATAATTTTATTTCTGAACTTAAGTTAAAAGATGAAAAAGAAAAATCGTTAAGTTCAGATCCTCGACAAACAGGATCAACTTTTAATTCTTTTGAGTATAACAAACAAACACAAAACAGTATAAATATAACTTCTGGCGGAGGTTGGTATTTTTATAACCCATCAGCTATAAGTTTGGGTTATTCCGAGTTTATGTCTAGGTGGGGAAGCAGAAAACTTGAGGACAATTGGAGAAGGAAAAATAAAAATCAAATCGATGAATTTAACGACATTATTGATGAGGCCCAACTAGAGGGTCCGAGCGAAAAAGAAAAATACAATAGAGATTATTACATTTCTCAACTCCCCCTTACCAAGGAAAAAAGAGAAATGCTTTTTTCAGAAATAGAGACTGACTATTATGATCTCGCCAAAATATTTAAATCAGACTTACAAGATTACAATATGGCCATTTCTATTTTCAACGAACTTACAGAGAGGTTTCCAAAAACGGACTATAAGCAATTAGTTTATTTTGATCTATACAATATCTACACTCTTAAACAAGACACTTTGCGTGCTAATAGTTTTTTTAAAAAAATGGAACTAGAGTTTCCCGATAGTGACTTTTTATTAAACTTGAAAGGCGAAGGGCCTCTAAATGAAAAGTTATTAAATGATCAAAAGAATTATGAGAAAATTTATGAACTTTATATTCAAAACACAAAAGCTGCATGTACTCAGATAGGTCAGCTAAAAGAACAAGAAGTTGAAAATATATACATAGACAAAATTGACTTTTTAAGTATATTGTGTGAAGCCAAATATCAACAAAAGGGAGTATTTATTTCTAAGCTCGAAGAAATGCGAGACAAGTACCCGCAATCGCCACTTTCAAAAAAATCGGATAGTATGGCACTAATTTTAAAAGGAGAGTTAGAGGGCATAATAGAAACAGGTTTTATAAATGAGTTTGAAGAGTCACATTATTTTATGCTTTTATTATCAGATATTTCAATTAATCTTCCTGAAATACAAGCAAGTATTTCTCGTTTTAATCAGCAAAATTATAATTTAGACAGCCTAGAAACAGAAAATTTGTTACTAACAAAACAGGATCAAATTTTTAGGGTTGGTGAGTTTAAGGACAAAACAAACGCCTTATTGTATTATGAGGCAATAAAAGAAAATAACACATCCAAGAGCATTTTTCAAAATAAGGCCGTACGTTCATTTGTCATTAGTAAAAATAATTTTTACCTTTTATTAAAAGAAAAAAATATTGAAGAATACGAAAATTACTTTCAAACAATTTATTTATTAAATTAATCCCCCTATTACTATGTTAAGATCTACAGAAAAAAAAGAAGAAATCAACTTTATTGCATCGGGCACAAAATTAGTAGGCGATTTAGTTTCATCAGGAGATGTTCGTATTGACGGGCAACTGAATGGGTCTATTAAAACCCAAGGAAAATTGGTTTTGGGTGAAAGTGGTGTTGTTGATGGACAAATATCATGTCAGTCAGCTATAATTGGCGGTCAACTAAAAGCTAAAATCACTACCAAAGACCTTTTAACTCTAAAGTCTACTGCAAAATTATCAGGAGAAATTGTGTCAGGTCAATTAGCAATTGAGCCAGGAGCCATTTTCAGTGGCAAATGTAGTATGGGGCCTATTATTAAGGATATTACAAAAATTGACACAAAAAACTTGGAAAACAGCAAAGAAAAGCTCGCCTAATTTAATGATAAGAACAATCATATTAAACACTATTCTTTCGGCAACTATTTTGGTGTGTTTATTTTTAGCCAAAAAAACATTTTCTTTAAATATTGATGGGTTTTTCTTCTTGGCTCCGCTATTTTATTTTATCATCTATACAGTTCAAAACATGTTGTTAAACATGCGCAACATAAGCCCCTCAATGTTTGTGGCATTTTATAATTTGTCTACGTTTTTAAAACTTGCTTTATCAGCCCTGTTTCTAATTTCTTATTATATTTTTTTCGCAACAAACTTAGATAATCAAGAAAAGTTATGTTTTTCCGTGTTTTTTATTAGTCTTTACTTTATATATCTAATCGCAAATACCATTATTACGTTTTTGAATCGAAATGAAAAAAAATAATAAGCCTACGTTCATTTATTATGCAATAGGCGCTCAAATTGCGATTACTATTATTGCATCAGTTTTCATTGGCCACCAACTAGATAAGGTTTTTAAAACATCTCACGCTCCCTTTACTATCATGACTTCGATTGTGGCCATATTATTCTCTTTGATTGACCTGGTGCAAAGGTTTAAAAAAAAAAAATAAAATCACGTACAATTTAAATTGTTATTGTTGATAAATTAATTACTTTTGTTACCGGTTATTTAAGCGTGCTTTTATTATCAAACAATGAATAGAATAAGTGTGTTTTTTTGGATAGTTTTTTCAACAGTTTACTTGTCGTTAGCTGCCAATACGGTTGGAGGTCCTGATACTAATATGGATTCCGCTGACAAAAAGTTTGAGCCCGGCAAAATGATTATGCATCATATAACTGATTCTCACGAATGGCACGTCTTAGATTGGAAAGGCAAGCACATATCCATACCGTTGCCTATTATTATATTTCACGAAGAGAAGGGTCTAGATATTTTCATGTCTTCCAAGTTTCATCACGGAAAATCCTCTTTCAAAGGATATAAAATGGATCATGGTAAAATCTTCTCAGTTGATTCTTTTGGTGAAAAAGATTATGAGGATTCTAAAAAGATTTGGGACTTTTCTATCACAAAAAATGTGTTTTCTCTTTTTTTCAGTATCACTCTCATCTTGCTTGTTTTTATTAAGGCCGGTAATCTATACAAATCAAAACCAAATTCTAACCCAAAGGGGTTTTGGAATTTTTTGGAACTCATGATTATTTTTGTTAGAGATGATATTGCTAAACCTGCTATTGGAGAAAAGCATTATCAAAGATTTTTACCTTTTTTACTAACGGTCTTCTTTTTTATTTGGCTAAACAATTTACTAGGTCTTGTTCCGTTGTTTCCAGGGGGAGCAAATTTGACAGGAAACATAGCTGTACCCATGATATTGGCAGCCATGGTATTTATTATTACAACAATAAGTGGAAAAAAAACCTATTGGAAGCATATATTTGCTATGCCAGGAGTTCCAAAGCCAGTTTTGTTAATTCTTACACCCGTAGAAATAATAGGCATGCTTTTAAAACCCTTCGTGCTTATGATTAGGTTGTTTGCAAATATTACTGCTGGGCATATAATTATTTTATCTTTCTTTAGCTTAATATTTATTTTTGGAGAAATTAATCCAGTTGCTGGATATGGTGCGTCGATTATGTCAGTGGCGTTCGTTATTTTTATGAGCTTTTTAGAGATTTTAGTAGCATTTTTACAAGCTTATGTATTTACATTATTAGCCGCCATTTATTTTGGGTCGGCTGTAGAAGAAGAACATTAAACAATAAATTATTAACAAATTAAAATTTTAAAACATGGTATTATCAATTTTATTAGAAGCAGCTTCAGATTACGGAGCAACGCTTGGTATAGGTTATGGTGTAGCTGCTCTTGGAGCAGGTGTAGCTGCTCTTGGAGCAGGACTAGGGATAGGAAAAATCGGCGAGGGCGCTTTGCAAGCAATGGCTAGACAACCTGAATCTATTAACGACTTAAGAGCAAGTATGATTTTGATGGCAGCTTTGGTTGAGGGTGCAGCTTTCTTTGCAATGGTCGTTGGCCTCTTAGTTATGTTTATGAAGTAATTTATAATTAAATAGTTAAAATATGGAACTTGTTACACCAGGTGTTGGCCTGTTGTTTTGGATGCTATTTGCATTTTCTATTGTCTTAGTGCTTTTGAAAAAGTTTGCATGGAAGCCAATTTTAAGTGCTTTAAAAGAGAGAGAAGATCGAATCGAAGACTCTTTAATTAAGGCCGAAGAAACCAGACAAAAAACAGAATCAGCCAACTCAGATATTGAAAAAATGATCAATCAAGCAAATGAAGAAAGAAATTCTCTTTTACGTCAAGCAAAAGAGGAGATTGCAGAATATAAAAAAGATCAAAAAACTCAAATAAAGAGTCAGATAGACCTTCAGTTAGATTCTGCAAAAGAAGAAATAGCTCAACAAAAAAGGATGGCTATGGAAGATCTAAAAGCTGTCGTAGCGGAATTATCAATAGAAATTGCAGAAAAAATACTCAAGCAAGAGCTAGATAATGAGCAAAAATATAATGAACTGATTAAGGAAAATGTAAAAAAATTGGACATATAAATAATTATGCAAAACAACAAAGTTTCATATAGATATGCTCTTGCCTTATTTAGTTTGGCCAAAGAAAAAAATCTTCAAAATTCTGTTTTGATAGACTGTGAGTTTATTTTGTCAGAGTTTAATAAAGCGGACGAATTATTTACTATAATAAAAAACCCTACGATTAATAAAGCGATTAAGAAAAATTTATTCACGAAAGTTTTTTCACAAAATATCCAGCCAATTACAATGGATTTTATTTCGTTATTGTTGAAAAAGGGAAGAGAGTCTATTTTACCAATAATTTTAGAAAATTATAATTCACTTCATAATAAAGAAAAAAACATCATTGTTGCTGAACTCATTTCTTCAAAAAATATAGAAAATTCTTTAGTTGAAACTATAAAAGACAAACTTAGTGTTTTGGGAAGTGTAACCCTAAAAAAAACATTAAATCCACAATTAATAGGAGGTGTTGTAATAAAGATTGGCGACTTACTATATGACGCAAGCGTTAAAAAACAGATAATGAATGTTAAAAGAACATTGA
The DNA here is from genome assembly GCA_002171975.2 of Flavobacteriales bacterium TMED191. NCBI lineage: Bacteria > Pseudomonadati > Bacteroidota > Flavobacteriia > Flavobacteriales > Flavobacteriales bacterium TMED191. The sequence goes on along the minus strand of NHIO02000051.1, from coordinate 33,473 downwards.
AACTATAATAAATAATAAATAAAATGACAGAAATCAAACCATCAGAAGTATCTCAGATCCTCAAAAACGAACTAAGTAACTTAAATAATCACACCAGTTTAGATGAAACGGGAACTGTACTAGCCGTTGGAGACGGTATTGCGCGACTTTATGGGCTATCAAATGTTGAGTCTGGAGAATTAATAGAATTCAATGACGATAAAAATCAACAGGGTATTGTCCTTAACCTTGAAGAGGACAATGTTGGAGCTGTGTTGTTAGGCTCTTCTTCGTTAATAAAAGAAGGAGATTTGGTAAAAAGAACTAGAAAAATTGCATCTGTAAATGTTGGAGAAGGGATGTTAGGACGTGTAGTAAATGCTCTAGGAAAACCGATTGATGGAAAGGGACCAATTGAGGGTGAAACTTATGAAATGCCACTTGAAAGAAAAGCCCCAGGCGTAATATATCGTCAACCAGTAAATGAGCCGCTTCAAACAGGTATAAAAGCGATAGATGCAATGATTCCAATTGGTAGAGGTCAAAGAGAATTAATAATTGGCGATAGGCAAACCGGAAAAACCTCAGTAGCACTTGATACTATTATTAATCAAAAGGAGTTTTATGAAAAAGGGGAGCCAGTATATTGTGTATATGTAGCCACCTCCCAAAAGGGATCAACTATAGCAAATATTGCCAAAATGTTGAAAGATAACGGAGCATTGCCTTATACAGTAATTGTTGCGGCAGCTGCATCCGACCCCGCCCCCATGCAGTTTTACTCACCATTTACCGGAGCTGCCATAGGTGAGTTTTTTAGAGATACAGGTAGACATGCCTTAATAGTTTATGATGATTTGTCTAAGCAAGCCGTTTCTTATCGAGAGGTGTCGCTTCTACTAAGACGACCCCCAGGTAGGGAAGCTTACCCAGGAGACGTTTTTTATTTACACTCTAGACTGCTTGAGCGTGCAGCAAAAATCAATGCTTCTGACTCTATCGCAAAATCTATGAATGATTTGCCTGAGTCTCTTCGTCCGATTGTTAAAGGTGGCGGTTCTTTGACGGCACTACCTATTATAGAAACTCAAGCAGGAGATGTTTCTGCATATATACCAACTAACGTAATATCTATTACTGATGGTCAAATATTCTTAGAAGCTGACTTATTTAACTCCGGTGTTAGACCAGCTATTAATGTAGGAATTTCAGTCTCTAGAGTTGGTGGAAGTGCACAGTTAAAAGCCATGAAAAAGGTTTCAGGAACACTAAAGTTAGATCAAGCACAATATAGGGAACTTGAAGCTTTTGCAAAATTTGGTTCTGATTTAGATGCAGCTACTACTGCGGTTTTAGAAAAGGGTAAAAGAAATGTAGAAATTTTAAAACAAGGCCTTAATAGACCGATGAGAGTTGAGGAGCAAATTGTAATTATTTACTGTGGTGTACAAGGATTGCTGAACAGCGTTCAGGTTTCGAAAATTAAAGAATGTGAAGAAAACTTAATTAGTATTATGAGACAAGAATTTTCAGCCTCTTTAACTGAATTAAGAAGTGGTAAATTAACAGACCAAGTAAAACAAGATATTGAGACGGCATTAGAAAAAGTTCTGAAAAATTATAATTAATGGCAAACTTAAAGGAAATAAGGTCTAGAATTAGTTCTGTTTCATCTACGATGAAAATTACTAGTGCGATGAAAATGGTATCTGCTGCTAAATTAAAAAAGGCTCAAGATAGAATGACTAATATTAAACCTTACTCATCCGGTATTTCAACAATTATTAATAATCTGTTGCCTTGTGTAAGCAAATCCGAGATACTGTTAAAGTCACACTTTTCAACAAATGGTAAACATCTCGTAATAGCTGTTGCTTCCAACCGAGGACTCTGTGGTGGCTTTAATGCAAATATTTATAAAGAAACTAAAAAACATATAGATAATAAATCATTAGAAGTATTCGCAATCGGTAAAAAAGCTATTGAAATATTTAAAAGGTCAAATTACAGTTTAGTTGAAACGAATTCTAATATTTTAGATAACCCCCAAATAGCAGAATCTAAAAAGTTATCACAAGATATCATTAGTAAATTCTTAAACGGTGATTGGGAAAGAGTCTCTCTTATTTATAATAAATTTAAAAATGCAGCAACTCAGATGGTTGTAAAGGAACAATTATTACCTATAGAAATTAAGGATGAGTCACTTGTTAGCAACAAAGATTATATTTTTGAACCCGATAAAACTAGTATTATTAACTCTCTAGTTCCTAATAAAATACACACACAATTATTTGAAGCTATTCTCAACTCCATTGCTGCAGAGCACGGTGCACGAATGACAGCAATGCATAAAGCAACTGATAATGCAAACGAACTAAAACAAGACTTAACACTGTCTTACAATCGACAACGACAGGCAGCTATAACAAATGAAATTTTAGAAATAGTTGCTGGAGCAGAGGCACTGAAGGGATCTTAGACTGTCGTTTACGTTACCGCATTAGTACGGAAATATTTTATCTACATGTTTGTAAAAAAAATTACATTAAGTCAACAAATATTTTTTTCGACAATTATATTGGTTAGTTTTTTTTTAGCAATCGTTGCATGGGTTAATATTAATCAAATCAAAACCGACACAACTAATTATAACACAGAACGTTTAGCAAGGAAAGACAGGGCTGTTGCAAAATCAATAGAGGCAATAATTAATTTGAGCACACAATATAATGTAGACTTAGAAACAGCCTTTAGGCCCATTTTAAAAGATGTAGGATATATACATAAATTAAAAATCAACATATATAATCTGGATGGCCAATTTATTTGGTCTTCAGACACAACACTGCTTAAGGATAGTATTATTACACGAAATATATCTAAAGATAAAATTAAGCTGTGCTTTTTGTCAGAAAATAAAAAAACAGAATATGAAAAAGGATCGTATTTTGGGACATATAGAATATTATATAAAGACACAATTACAAATCACTTAACTTCTTCAAAACCAATTATTAATGATAATCCATTTTGTATATTGGATGTTATTTATGATAAAAGCACACAGCAGGATGTTTTGGAAAAAACAAATCAACAAATTAAAAGCTTAGTAAAACTCTATTTGATTCTTCTATTGATTGCCATTATATTTACGTTCGCACTTTTAAAACAAATAACTGCAGGACTAAGGTCTATTTCCAAGCACCTTTCTAATACAAACGTCCATAATAACCTAAAGCCACTTCATTGGCCAGTGCGTGATGAAATAGGCCAGTTGGTAGAAAGCTATAATAAACTTATAAAAGAATTAGACATCAAAACTACACAATTAATAAAAAGCGAAAAAGAAGGTGCGTGGAAAAAAATGGCAAAGCAAATAGCTCACGAAATTAAAAACCCCCTAACACCTATGAGGCTTAGTGTTCAGTATTTGGAAAAATCATTTAAAGATGGTAAGGGACGTGAGCTTTATTCAGACGAGTGGGAAGAAAAATTAATGAATTTCTCAAAAACGATGATTCAACAAATAGATACTTTAACACGAATAGCCAATGCTTTTTCAGATTTCGCTAGTTTAAGTGCACAAAATTTAGAAAAAATATGTATAATAAAAGAGGTAGAGCATGTTGTTACATTATTTAAAAATAATAACGTTAATTTATATTTTAAAAGCAGGAGATTAGATGCTATTTTTGTCCTTATAGACAGAACACACTTAACAAGGGTGTTAAATAATCTTATTAACAACTCATTACAAGCTCAAAAGAACAACACCCCCATCAGTGTCAATATTGAGATCGAGAAGATAGATAAAAATTGTATAATTAGAGTTGCAGATAATGGAACCGGTATTCCTGCAGAAATTCAAGACAGAATATTTGAACCAAACTTTACAACTAAAAGTAGTGGAACAGGCTTAGGACTTGCAATGGTAAAAAAAATAGTTGATGATTTTAAGGGAGAAATAAACTATACAACATCCATTAAAGGAACGGTATTTGAAATAATAATACCCATTTACAACAATATTTAATTATTAATATATGCAAAATTTAACAGTATTTTCAGGCGAATTTAGTTTTTACAAAACATGTAACGAACTTTTAGTTCAATATGATTTAGATAATAAAGTAGCAATAGTTTTAATCAACAGGCCGAAACAACTTAACGCACTTAATAAGACCGTAATAAGTGCTTTATCAGATTTTTTGCAAGAAGTAGATGTAAACAGAAAAGTTAGATCTGTTATAATTTCTGGTTCGGGTAACAAGGCATTTGTTGCAGGAGCCGATATAAAGGAGTTTCAAAATTTTAATAATAAAGAAGCATTAGATTTAAGCTTATTAGGAAAAGAAAAATTGTTTAATAAAATTACACAGTTTTCAAAACCAGTTATAGCAGCAATTAATGGATATGCTTTAGGAGGTGGACTAGAATTAGCATTAGCGTGTCATATTAGATTGGCAACTGATAATGCCAAGTTAGGTTTGCCTGAATGCTCTCTTGGACTAATTCCGGGTTACAGTGGAACACAAAAGTTGCCTCAAATTATCAGCAAAAATATTGCTATGGAAATGATTTTAACATCGCAGATGCTTAATGCCCAGCGATCCTTGGAGTTGGGTCTTGTAAATCATGTAGTAACTATTAATGAGATTGCGGAAAAATCTTTAAAAATTGCCTCCTTATGTGGACGAATTTCTCCTGATTCTGCACGAGCTGCAATAAAATCTATAAATTCTTGTTATCACCCAAAGGGGGATGAAATAGAGAGTAAAGAATTTTCTCAACTATTTGAAACAAGTAATTTTAAAGAGGGTGTAGTCGCCTTTTTAGAAAAAAGACAACCTAATTTTAGCTAATGCTTGAAATAAAACAATTATTTAATCAAACAATTATATATGGCTTTAGTAGTGTCATAGCTCGTATTTTAAATTTTTTTTTAGTACCTCTTTACACCATTTTATTTATCCCCTCAGAATATGCGATAGTTACAGAGATGTATGCATATGCAGCCCTTCTTATGGTTATTGGTTCTTTTGGCATGGAAACAGCTTTTTTTCGTTATATTAATCAATATCAGGACAAAAGGTTTACAACCGTCTTTTCTTCCGCATTAGTTTTCTTGTTCTCAAACGCATTCTTAATAATAATATGTGGTTGTTTATTTTATAAACCAATTGCGAATATTTTAGGCTATTCCCAGACACCTCAATATATACTCTATTTCACCTTTATTATTGGATTTGATTTATTATGTGTAATCCCATTTGCTCTTTTAAGGCAACAAAATAAAGCAATTAAGTTCGCGGTTGTTAAGACGGTAAATATTTTATTTAATATATTCTTTAATATTTTCTTTTTAATACTGTTGCCTTATTTAATTGAAAAAGAATTTTTATTTTCAATGGTCAATTTAGATAATTTCTCCATCTCTGTTGAGTACATATTTTTATCAAATTTAATAGCCAGTGTAATAACAATAGTAATTTTATCTAAAGATATTAAGAATAATTTCAGCACATTTAATTATGTGATTTTGAAAAAAATGCTTCAATATGCATGGCCAATATTGATTGCAGGTATTGCCTTTGTAGTAAATGAGACGGCAGATAAAATATTAATTAAATACTTATTGCCACAAGGTATCGCAATGCGTGAATTAGGTATTTATTCTGCCTGTTATAAGTTGACAATTTTCATGACCTTATTTGTTCAGGCTTATAGATTTGCCGCTGAACCTTTTTTTTTCAATCAGTTTAAAAGGCCAAATGCTAAAAAATTATATGCACTTATGTTAAAAGTCTTTGTTGCCTTTGCATTAATTATTTTCTTATTAATTACACTTTATATTGATGTAGTTAAATTATTAATACCCAATACCCTTTATCATGAGGGGTTAAAAATAATCCCCATTGTTCTATTAGCAAATATTTGTTTAGGTGTTTATTATAATCTATCCGTATGGTATAAGGTTACTAATAAAACTAGATATGCTGCTATCATATCTTCTTTTGGAGGTTTGGTGACCATTTCCTTAAATTTTATTTTAATTCCTAAACTAGGATATATGGGTGCAGCCTGGTCTACCCTTGCTTGCTATGCTACTATGATGTTAATATCTTTTTGTTTAGGTCAAAAGCACTTTAAAATTAAATACCAAATCAGTTCAATATCGAAGTGGCTTTTTATTGCACTAGTTGTATTTTATTTGAGCCAATTTTTTGATGCGGAGATATGTCGCAATATTCAAATAGACAACACGGTTTTGTTCTTTTTATACATTATATTTATATATATGCAGATGAAGGATATTTTAAATAAAAATAAAAAATATAAATATGAAAGTAGGATTAATTAATAAATCAAGTCATCCAAATCCCATTTATAAAACAGCAGGTTCTGCGGGGATGGATATTAGAGCAAATATTCCCAAGAGTCTTTTTATTGCGTGCGGAGATAGAGTCACCGTGCCCACGGGAATATTTGTTGAAATACCTGAAAACTTTGAAATACAGGTTAGACCCCGTAGTGGGTTAGCAGCAAAAAGTGGAATAACCGTTTTAAATACACCTGGGACAATAGACTCAGATTATAGAGGAGAAATAAAAGTTATTTTAATTAATCACTCATCAGATTTGTTTGAGATTAAGGATGGAGATCGGATTGCACAGATTGTGGTTAGTAGAGTAGAAAAAATTAATTGGCAAGATATAGCTAAGTCAACAATAACGGAGAGAGGAGTCGGGGGATTTGGAAGCACAGGAACAAAATAAATATATGAATTTAATTATTCCAATGGCTGGAAAGGGAACTAGATTACGCCCACAAACTCTAACTACTCCCAAGCCACTTTTAGAAATTGCTGGTACGACTATAATTCAAAGAATTGTCGATCTTGTTGTTAAGGAGTCGAGTATAAAAATAAATAAGATTGGCTTTATTCTTGAAAAGCAGGACCAAAGTATTGAAAAAATGTTGCAAAATGTTGCGCAAAAAAATAATCTTTCTCATGAAATTTATTATCAAGGATTACCATTAGGCACAGCCCATGCTTTATATTCAGCAAAGGAGTTGTTAATGGGACCCGTTCTTATTGTTTTTGCGGACACAATTTTTCAAACAAAACTAAACTTTCCTTCTGAGTCAGATGGCTGCATCTTTGTAAAAGAAGTTGAAGACCCAAGCTCATATGGTGTAGTGCTTACAAACGCCGATGGTCATATTACAGAGTTTGTAGAAAAACCAAAAAAACCAATTTCGAATTTAGCAATTGTTGGCATTTATTATTTTAAAAGTGGTCAAGTACTACAACATGAGATAAAATATATTTTGGATAAAAATATAATTGAAAAGGGTGAATACCAACTTACTACTGCTTTAGAAAATTTAAAAAATAAAAATCTAAAATTCACTCCTCATAAAATACAACAGTGGCTTGATTTTGGAACTCCCAAAAATCTTCTTTCTTCTCACAAGGAATTATTAACAACCCAAAAGATAAAATATAAGGACTATCCAAATACAATTATAAAACCGCCATGTTTTATTGATTCAGGAGTTAAAATAAAGAACTCTAAAATTGGCCCAAATGTAAGTATAGGTAAGGATACAATCGTTTCATCTTCAGAAATTTCGGACACAATTATTCAATCTAATTGTAATATAAATAATGCAAATTTAAAAAACTCAATAATAGGAAAGTTTGTTGATTACGACCAAAACTTTACGGAGATAAATATTGGCGACTACTGTACATTAAAAAAAGAAAAATGAAAAAAATACTGATATATTCTTTTTTATTATTTGGCGTATTTTTACATGCGCAAGAAGAGTTTTCAAATCATATTTCAAAAAAAGAAATCCAATTTCTCAATAATTATTTTGAAGCAGAAAAATACAAGGTCTTAGAAGAGTATGAGAAATCACTAGTTTTATATGAAAAGTGTATTTCTATCTACCCAGAGGAGTCCTCACCCTATAACGAAATAGCGAAAATATATTTTTACTTGCAGGACTGGAGCAATGCAGAGTATTATATTAATGAAGCTATTTTATTAGATTCAAATAACAAGTGGTATTATTACCTGCTTCTAGATATATATTTTGTTCAAGGCAATCTACAAAGCCAAGTTATTGTATACACTCAACTTATCAATTTAGATAAAAATCAATTTACCTATTATATACAAAAGTTAGATTTATTAAGACAGTTAAAACAATACAAACAAGCAATCAAATTTACTAAGGAGTCTACTAAAATCTTCGGGAAATCGATAGTTTTAATAGAATCCGAAATTGATATACATCTTGCACAATCTAATTTTAAATTAGCTGAAAAAACAGCACAAAAACTAGTTGAATTTTTCCCAAAATCGAGCAGCAGCTACAGTGCTTTAGCAAGGGTCTATTTACATTTTAGTGAATATGAAAAAGCAATTTCAATATATAAACAGCTTCTTTTCAATGATTCTGATAATGCAGAAGCTTTGATTGCACTTTATCAAATATATTCTAATAAAAATGATTTAAGTGAACAGCAAAATTATTTGGCAAAAATTGCAAGTAATAAAGAGATAGACTTAGATACTAAGAAAGATATTTTTTATAAGCTATTATTAGAAAATGACTTTACTAAATTCACTTCTTTTCAAATGATTGTAGAGTCAGCATTAAAGCTTGCTCCTGAAGACCCACTATTAAATTTAATTTTAGGAGATATTTCCACAAAGCAACAAAGCCTCGATAAGGCCATTATTCATTACAAATACGCACTAAACTCCACACTCGTTAAAGCGGAATATGTTTATAATAAATTATTAGAAATTTTTTTTAAACAGAGTGATTATGCATCCGTCATAAGTACTGCCTCAGAGGCTATTGAAAAGCACCCCTTTAACCCAAGATTGTTTTACTTAAAGGCATTAGCTTACATAAACACAAATCAGCACCCAATGGCCTTAGAGACTCTTTTAAAGGGTGTTGATATAGTTATTGATGACCCTATTTTAAAATCAGAGTTTTATTCTTTATTGGGCGATGTTTATCATACTTTAGACAACCACTTAATGTCAGATGAATCATATTCTTTATCATTAGAATACAATAGCAACAATACATTTGTTTTAAATAATTATAGTTACTATTTAGCCCTAAGAGAAGAAAATTTAAATTTAGCTTTAGAAATGGCACGGCACTGCAATGCACTAACTGTTGATCAGCCTAATTCATCGTTTTTAGATACATATGCGTGGGTATTATATAAACTAAAGAAATATAAACTTGCGAAGGATCGAATATTAAAAGCACTAGAAATAAATACGAATAGCGGAACACTATATGATCACTATGGAGACATACTATATGAGCTAGGTGATGTTGCTAGCGCGATTATTCAATGGAAAAGAGCTCTAGCCTTAGATATAAACAATAAAGATTTAAAAAATAAAATATACACAAATGAATAAGTGTATAACGCTAATATCACTATTGTTATTATCATCCTGCAGTTTGATTTCAGGAAAAAAAAATAACTCTACAACTGTAATAGCTAATTTTTCTACTAATATCCTCTCTCAATCTTCGATAAAGTTAAAATTAAAAACAGATTTATATCGCGATAGTGCAGTCGTTCAAATTAATCCCTTGGTTGGCTTTTCTTTTGCAACACTTTTAATAAAAGACAATAGTATTTATGTTACTAATAATTTGACTAATGATAAAGTTACTTTTCCGATCAATGATTTTGACCCCGAACTTGATGTGAAAAAATTAATAAGGCTAGTTATAAAAAAAAAGAACTTCAATGATACTATGCACTACCAAAATCCCAATGTGGACTATATGTTTTATAATTATGACAATGTAGAAATTAAAAACACTAAAAATAAAATCCTTTCTTTACCACGGCAAATAAGCATCAAGCCAGTACATCAATTCAATAATCACAATCATGTTGATATAATGATAGACTATAAATTGATAAAACTTAACAAATAATAAATGCAAAATATGCGATTACATTTTATTGTTTTTTTATTGGGAGTTCCGGCTATTTATGCACAGACTTATGATCAGTTGTTGACGAAAAAGGATGATTTAATAGAAGAGTCTCGCGCCATTACTAGAACACTTGAAGAAACACAATCTATACAAAATAACACTATAGAGCAGTTAAGCATTGTTAATGAAAAAATCAGTATACAAGAAAAAATTTTAGAGCTACTAGAGGAAGAATTAATTGTTTTAGTAGATGCTCAAAAATCAATAGAAAATGAATTGGCAGAAACACAGAAGAGTCTACAATCATTAAAACAACAATATAGTATTTTAATTAAGCAAGCACACCATATTTCTCGAAGCTATAACAGGATTTTATTTTTTTTATCTTCTAATAGCTTTAATCAATTAGCAAGGCGAATGTATCATTTGCAGAAAATTGAACAAAATGCGAGACATTATTTTGAGCAGATTAATCAAATGCAATTAATAATTCAAGAACGCAAAAAACAAATAATTAACAAAAAAATCCTTCAAAGAGATGTTTCGTTTGAAAAACAAAATGAGTTAGTATTACTGTCCCAGTCTAAAATAGCAAAGCAAAATTCAGTGAATTTTTTAAAAAATAAACAAGACTCTTTAAGAGATGTGCTATTTGTTAAACAAGCAGAAACAAAAAAAATAGAAGAAGAAATAATTTTAATATTAGAAAAACAAAAAAATAATCAAGACATAACACCCGAGCTAACATTAATTTCAAAAAATTTTTTTGAAAACAAAGGCAGACTACCTTGGCCAGTAAACAAAGGCTCTCTTGTTAGTAAATTTGGCGAAGTCCCACACCCAATTCTCTCGGGAATTACAACAATGAATAACGGGATTGAGATTGCAACTAATGATAAATATGTAAGGTCAGTTTTTGATGGAGAAGTTACAAAAATTATTATTCTGCCAAACGGCTTAAAAGTTGTTATTATTCGACACGGAACATATTTGACAGTATATTCTAATTTATTAGACCTCAATGTATTTAAAGGAGACAGGGTAAAAACAAAGCAAACTATTGGTGTTTTGTACGAGAACGAAAAGACAGAGAGAAATTTAATTGGTTTCCAAATTTGGAACAATCGTAATAAATTAAATCCAACTCAATGGCTTACGAGTTATTAAAATTTAAAAATCTTTGTTACTTTAGATAAAATTTTCAAATATGAATACAGTATTTTTAACATTAGCTATATTAGGCTTGCCTGGAGGGGGTGAGTGGATAATCATTGCATTAGTTATTTTAGTATTATTTGGTGGTCGCAAAATTCCAGAGCTTATGAAAGGTTTGGGCAGCGGAATCAAAGAGTTTAAGAAGGCAAGCAGTGAAGATACATCAACTGAAGAAAACAAGGACAAGGAGATTAAAGACTAGCACGTTTTGAAAAACTATGATTCTTTTAAAGATATACAGGTCGACTTGCTTAGTGGAGAAATAGCGTGCGAAAAACTTGTTCAGAACTATCTCAAGAATATAACAAGGCTTTCTAAAATCAATGCGTTTGTGGAAGTATTTAGTGAGGAGGCGCTAAAAAGAGCAAAAGAAATCGATAAGAAGATACTGGAAAACCAAGCAGGAAAATTAGCAGGTTTAGTTATTGGTATTAAAGATAATATTTGTTATAAAAATCACGCTTGTACTGCTGCTTCGCAAATTTTGTCAGGTTTTAAATCAACCTATTCAGCCACAGTGGTAGAGCGTCTTATAGAAGAGGATGCAATTATTATTGGTAGATTAAATTGTGATGAGTTTGCAATGGGATCAAGTAATGAAAATTCTATTTATGGTCCTACTCGCAATCCAATTAATGAAGACTATGTTCCTGGAGGATCTTCGGGTGCTTCTGCAGCCGCTGTTGCTGCTAATCTATGTCACATTGCTTTAGGCTCGGATACAGGTGGATCGATTCGTCAGCCAGCAGCATTTTGTGGAATAATTGGACTTAAGCCAACTTATGGCCTTGTATCTAGACATGGGCTCATTGCGTATGCTTCTTCTTTTGATCAGATAGGTCCAATTGCAAAATCAATTTATGATATAAGTTTAATAATGGAAATTATATCAGGAAAAGACAACTTTGACAGCACGTGTACAGTAAAAAGTTTTACCACACAAAAAATATCAACAAACAAAAAAAAGAAATTTGCTATTTTGAATGAGGCTATAAATTTTAAGGGGATTAATCCAGGAATAAAAAATGAATTTGTAAAAATGCTAAACAATTTAGAGCGAGAGGGGCATCAAATTTGTTATGTAAACCTACCAGTTTTAGAGTATTTAGTTCCCTGTTATTATATTTTAACTACCGCAGAAGCATCATCAAATTTATCAAGATACGACGGCGTAAAATACGGCTATCAGTCTGATGATGGATTAATTAGTACAACTAGAAGTAAAGGTTTTGGCAAAGAAGTTAAAAGAAGAATACTTCTTGGTACATATGTTTTAAGTGAAGGATATTACGATGATTTTTATATCAAAGCTCAAAAGGTTCGAAGACTGGTACAGATCCAAACAAATAAGATTTTATCGAAACATGATTATATTTTACTTCCAACCTCACCTAATTTACCGTTTAAAATTGGAGAAAAAAATTTAAGGCCAACCCAGCTTTACAACGAAGATGTGTTTACTGTTCAGGCAAATTTGTCAGGACACCCTGCACTTTCTTTTCCTCTTGGACAAGTCGAGGGGGGATTTAAGGCATCAGCTCAGATAATTGGAAATTTTTTTACTGAAAAAGACTTATTAAATACTGTACAAAATGTTATTTAAGAATAATTATTCCCTATATATACCATTAATTATATTTTTGATAAGCTTTTTAGCTATATCTCAAGATAAAAGTTATTTGTCAGTATTTCCTTCAGATAAATTTTTATCCTATGATACAATGCTTTTAGATTTAGATTTACCAGAAACTCAATTTCAACCGAAAGAAAAATACAATGCTGAAGTTGTTGCTTTAAGGTTGGATTCATTAAATAGTTTGACACCAATCAATCTAGTTTACAACACTACGGTTGGTCAATATATTAAATTTTATTTACAACAAAGACCCGAACAAGTCTCTAAGTTACTTGCGCTTTCTGATTATTATTTCCCGATCTTTGAGGAGTATTTAGACAAACACTCATTACCATTAGAATTAAAGTATCTCCCTATTATAGAATCTGCTTTAAATCCAAATGCAAAATCCCCAGCCGGAGCAGTAGGCTTGTGGCAGTTTATGTATTATACAGGAAAGGAATACGGGTTGCGAATAAATTCATATTTAGACGAAAGAAAAGACATTTATTTGTCAACGAATGCAGCTTGCAGATACTTAAGTAAAGCTTACAAGGTCTTTAATGATTGGGAGTTGGCAATTGCTTCATACAACTGTGGTAGAGGAAATGTGACCAAAGCCCTAAGAAGGTCTGGAGGAAAACTTAACTATTGGGAGGTACGTCCCTTTTTACCTAGAGAAACTCGAAACTACATACCCGCTTTTATATCCATTGTCTATGTGATGAATTACGCTTCACACTATGGTATTTATCCGGATACAAGTTATCATTTTGATAGGCATAAAATAGACACAGTCTTTTTAAAAAGACCAGTAAAAATTTCTCACCTTGCTGAGGTTTTAGATATAAGTGAAAAATTCTTGGAAGAGTTAAACCCCGTCTATAAAAGCAAACTAGTTCCATATAAGAAAGGAGAAAACTTCCATGTTATATTGCCAGAATATAAATGGGGCGTCTTTTTAAATCATGAAGATAGTATCTATAGTATTTTGGGTAAAATGGAAGAATCAGAAAAATTAGACTACCCCCTTTTTAGTGATATAGAAAAAGTGAAGCACGTTGTTAAGAGGGGCGATTATTTAGGTCGTATAGCCAGGATATATAAATGTAAGGTTTCTGACATAATGATGTGGAATGATTTAAAATCTACCAAAATAAGAGAAGGGCAAAAATTATATATTTACAGAACCATCAAATAGCTAAAACGTTGACAAAGGCACAGCAGTATATTATTATCTCAATAGTTGTTTTATCTGGATTATTTTTTTGGTTATCTCAACTAAAACCAGAATTAGAGCTACCAAGCGCCATAGGCGACCCACTAGAATTAGTTGTTGTTAAGGATTTGTCAGAATTTAAAAGCGATTTTTATCAAACTCTAGCTAACTTGTTGAATACTGACATAGGCCCTTCTCCTCAGACAGAGATGATGTTAAATATTATTGAGATAGATAATAAAAAATTTACAGGAATTTTACAAAGGCACCACAATATTCTAATAATTTCAAAGTCACAGAATTTCAGTATCCAAATTAAAAAGGATGTTTTTGCCAAAGACCAAACAGTGATATTATTAGCCTGCAGATCAATACAGGATTTAGATTTACACAAAGTAAAAATCAGGCAATTAAATGATAGTATAAAAAGTGTCGAAATTGATCGTTTAATTTCCCAAATTAAAAAGAAGAACAATAAAAATTTAAGTAATAAAATTTCACAAAACCATCAAATTTCCATTCTCGTCCCTAATGGTTTCTTTTTAGCTCATGATGACACTAATTTGACCTGGATAAGAAGAGAGACGCCTAAACTAAGTCAGGGGATTTTTATTGCAAACATAAGTAAAGAATTACAAGAACAATTCTTCAAAGAGCCATCCAACGTAATTGATTCTTTAATAAAAGACCATGTTTCAGGGCCATTGTTAGGTTCATATATGATTACTGAGCGCAGTGCAACAGTAAAAAAAGATTCTATTTTGGTTAGTGGATTACCTATGATTAAGCATCAGTCTTTATGGCGCATTAAGAATGATTTTATGGGAGGTATTTATATGTGCTATGTTTTAAGCGAAGCTATCAATAGAGAACCGATCTTTATATATACATATTTATATTCTCCAGGTGAGGAGAAAAAAACATCACTAATTCAATTAGAGGCGATAGTACACACTATGTCTTTATTTAAAAACCGTAGTTAATAGCCACAATTAAATTTCTGCCAGGTGCACTCACTCCCGACCCAAAAGTTTTATAGTGAGCATTAAAGATATTGTCACACCCAAATTGCAGATTAAAGTTTGTATTAATACTGTATTTAACATAAAAATTTAAAGTCCACCAACTTGGACTGCCTGCCCAATTTGGAATTCCATTCATCTCATTTAAGAGAGGGGTCTCATCGATATTGTCAACCCCAGCTTCATCAAACTCGTCTGCAGGTTTATGACCTGCATAAAAACATAATAATTTTAGATCAAATAATTTTAATTTTTTTGTTATTTCAAGTTTTCCAAACAATGGGGGAATATGTGCAATGGGGCCTGACTCTAAACCCTTATTTATCCCCTTAACAATATTAAAATCCCCATTTATTTCGCATCCTAAAAGGTTACCGTAATAACCAAGTGTTGCACCATAAATGCTTAAACTTCCATCAATATTTTGATTCGCATAAGTATCTAGCATCATATCATCATAATCAGCTGCCCATGCTAACATAGTTGTATCAGGATTTGGGGAGAATTCATATGGGAAATTATCCTTTACAATGGCATTATATAGTCTTGTATAAAAACCAACGCCATAAAATGTCAGATTGCTATTAATTTTTTTTGATATAGAAAACTCTTGTGACAGTGAGTACTCGGGTTTCAGATCTATATTTGGAATGGTTAATATGCTACCTTTTTTAAACACCTTAAGCATATCATCTACATTAGGTGCATGAAAGCCCCGAGCAGTTACTGAGCTAATCTTCCACGAGTCACTGGGATAATATAGAATTTTAACATTTCCTGAAAAAATATGGTTTTTAGATGATAATTTGAGCCCTTCAATATTTGCAACCGGCCGATCCATTGAGTCTGGGTATGCCCCTTGAACATTTGAATAAGTGTAACGCATCCCAGCTTCTAATTGTAGGGTATGAGAAAATCTATGAAGTATATTAACATAAATTGCAGAACTAAATAAGTTGGATCCTTCAGGCGGGTACCTGGTGTCCCCGACCCCCCATATGTTTTCACCATTTGAATGTGATTTGGATTGAACATCATTATAAATTGTTTCAGATCCAAGATGTAATTTTTTTTTTCGAAAATTGGTGTTTAAACTATAAACATTTACTGTTTCGTATTGATGAGTCGGCAGATCATAATTCTCTCCCCCGCTTTCTACATAGTCAAGATAATCGTCCATATACCATTTGTGTCGCGACTCTTCTATTTTTTGGTATGCAACAATAAATTCAGACTTGTCAAAATATGTGTTATAACCAGTTAAATTTAAGCTACTAAATAACCTTTTTTGAGGGCCATAATAATATGAGTGGAACTCTAAGTTTTCTCCCGCTAAGCAGTTTCCATTGTCATCATACATGTACTTTACATTGCCATCATTTAATTTGTCAAATCTAGGGATATTAGAAGAATTTGAGTATTGTATGTTAGATGTAAACCTCCATTTTGAGTTTATTTTGATTAGGCTTTTGTTAAAAAAATCATATTGGCTATATGAAGTGCCTTTTTGTATTTCGGGTTCATCATTGCACTGAATTCCATTATCATCTACATAGTGATATATTAGCCCCCAAGTATCATAACCATGTGGTCTCCAACTACCCATTTTTAGGTCACCAAATTTTTTAATTGAAATGTTAGTGATAGTTGCGAATTTAGACGCTTCATAGCTTAAAGAGAAACTATTCTTTATTCCTTGGTATGCGCTACTATAAGAAGATGTTCCGCTACCACTCCATTTTTTGGAATTTTTAAAATTGACATTTTTAGTTTTCATATTAATGGTTCCACCAAGAGCGTCACTGCCATATAAAACAGAGCTTGGCCCAAATATAACCTCAATATCTTCTAGCATATATTCATCAACTGTTATTATGTTTTGAAGATGTCCAGACCTATAAATTGCATTGTTAAGTCGGACCCCATCTAGCATTAATAAAACCTTATTAGCTTCAAAACCTCTTATGTTTGGACTCCCTCCACCCATTTGACTCTTTTGTACACTTATGCCACCTTTTTTTTCTAATAGATCCGCAGTAGATACAACGTTTAGCTCGCGAATTTCAGCACTAGATATAAATATTTTTTTTTCAGCTACATTTGTAATATTATTAATGTTTTTATTTTCTTTTAAATTAATAGTTTGTAAAAGCTTATTACTTTTTTCTAGTTGCACAGTAGATTGAATTAACTTTTTGACTATTTTTTTCTCCTCATAATTTGGGTGTTGCATTGTCAAAAGTTCAGTTTTTTCAAACCTGCTTAGATTAACAAAGCCCTCGGAGTTAGATAGTGCACTTTTTGTATTTTTAGAATTAAAAACAGCTACATTTGTAATAGGGTTCTTTTCTTCGTCTAGAATTAGAATTTCTTGACCCCAAAAATTAATATGAATTAACATTATACAAATTATTAATAGCCTATTTTCAATCATTTAAAGTTTTTTATACTATTTATCAAAAATCATACCAATACTACATTAATTCTTTTATAATCTTTAGAGACTTAATGGATTTAATATTTGAAAGATGTACAGATATATAATTTATAATGTAATTAAAAACAGAATCATGAAGTTCTGAACTAGTTTTTTGATTTTGTAAATCATTAAATTCTATTTCGCATAAATGTTTAATTATACGGCTTTCTAGTTTAGGTGTTAGTTGCTTTGATTCATCTTTATTATTGTGTCTTTGAAAGACCCCGTCGGCTATATTTAGTTGAAAACATGCTTCTTTAGAATCCACCAAGTTACTTGTGGGACCAATGCCGGCGATTTTACAAAATTTCATTAAAAATAAATTGATAAAGCCGGTATAGTCATTTTGTGCTTTGTCTAGCCAAATTAGACTGTTAACGGTAAAATCATATATTTCATGATTTTTTTCAGTTAGAAGTTGGCTTAAAAGCTCGCATAATATTACAGCTTTATTAAGCTTGCGATTGTTAAAAATTAAATCAGAGTATGCGTATTCGACCGAAGCTTCTTTCACATAGAATAAGGTTCGATTATCTGAATGTCTATAAGTTATTTCAGCAATTGTTAGTGGTTGGGACAGAATAATATGTTCTTTGGTCTTTCTAATTATCAAACCAATAATACCCGAATCTCTAGTGTATATATTTGCAATAAATTGTCTATCCTTATACTGAGTAACCTTAAGAATAATTCCCTTTGTTGTCTTAAACATACTATAGTTAATTGTATATGAGAACTTTTTTAACTACACTTTTATTAAATGTATCATCTATGCATAAAAATAAATAGACGCCTGTTGAAACATTTCTTCCATCAAAATTTTTACCATTCCATGTGGCAGTTCCGCCTAAAGAATATGTTTCAAATACTATGTTTCCTGCAACATCTGTTATTTTAACATTTGTGTTGTTTTTTAAGCCAGATATCACAATGTCTCCACTAAAGTCTTTTTTAACTGGATTAGGAAAAACATTAACGTTATCAAACTCAACCATAGAGCTTGTGGCATTAGCTCTGTATGAACATAAACCTTGCCCAGTAACAAAAAAAACTTCTCCAGTATTATCTAAAATAGAAATATCAGAAACTGTATTATCCAGAAGTGGACTGTTTTCTTTTGTGAAATGAAGAACTTCCCTTGTGCCATCTTCGGACATTAAAAACACGCCATTATTATTAGTTGCAACCCATTTTCTATTGGCTTCATCAACCTCGATGTCTAAAATATTAGTGTTTTCAAATAAACGCTCCACATATCCATCAATTGTTTCAACCAAAATATAATCTGCACTATAATTATTGTTGTTGATAATGTTATTTGTATTAAAACATATTGATAACCCTTGAGCAGTCCCCACCCAGACAACTCCCTCCTGATCTTCTGCAAAGCAATTAACAGTTTGACTTGCTAAGCCATTTCCGGTGCCAAGTTTTTTAGATGCCATTCCACTGCCTGATTCTGAAGCAACGATTAGTCCTTCATTTCTAAGCTGAATCCAAAACTGATCATTACTTGTACACATTATCTTCCCNACCATTGAGCTAGTTGATAAACTNGGTATTGTAAATTGTTGCCACTCATTNTTGGATAACCTNACTAGAGGCTTTTCTGCTTGGCTATTTGTTATCCATAAATCGTTGTTATTGTCATAGGCTAGCCCACCAATTCTAATCCAACCCTCATTAGTGGCGCTTTGTAATAAGCTGTTTTCAGCATTGTAAATAGTTGTAATAGAATCATCATTTAATTCTATTAAGCCACTATTCCATGTGCCCACAAAAAAACGATTTTCATTTTTGGGGTCCCCCGATACCGCAATTACATCGTAGATATTTAAATTAACAAGTTGACTTGATTGAGACCACATATAATTTTTGTACAGTGATAATTCTTTATAATTGTAATTGTTATTCCAGGATGAATTAATTCCACCATGTGTAAACATAACACTGTTTTTGTGAGCAAAAATAGAACCTTGATCTATTGCTGCCGGTCCGTTTGGTGCAATGATGTTTATTTCCCTTAGGTCATACCAACTATTTTTACCTGTTATTAATCCAAATTTTTCGCTACCGAGAAATACCATTTGATTGTTGATATAATTTTCAGATAATACAGCACTTTTTATGCTTGTAGCTGTGTTTAGGTCATTGATTTCATTGGTGTTTTTTGACAATAGGCTTTCTAGACTTTGTGAATCAAAACAATCCCCCCCACAAGCTCCTAAAACAATAACTTTTTCTGTATAGTTGTCATTGGTAACAGTAACAGCATAATTGGTGCTGGCATTATAGTTTAAGTCAATAATTTCACCCGGCACTTCAGTTTTAACCACAAAAAGATTTAAAGATGGGGAAAAGGGTTCCATGTAAGCGATTGTATTAAATTCAAAAAAATTATATTTAGAGTCCTTAACCCACGGTATGTCGAGCTCATCGAAGTTAATATCAGTGCCTATCACCAATCTCTTGCCACCCTCATCTTTTAGGTCAATGCCATCTATTTGTAATATAGGAATATTTGCAATGCTAACTATTGAATCGTAATTCCCCTGAGCGAAAGAAAGCCTAGAGTCATTTTGCCACACATCTAAATCTAGTAGATTTTCATTTTTATCTGCGTAATACAGCCCATTATTGGTGCCTAAAAATATTTTATTAGCTAGAAAACTGTCCGACGGAGTGTAGATTGATTCATCAAAAACAAAACTTTCATATATTACAGCATTAATCCCGTTGTTTGATAAATAACAGGTTTCTTTGATCTCAGCTTTTTCAATATCTAATACTACCAGTCCAAAAGGACAAGACAGGTAGGCTAGTTTATTATCAATAAATATGTGGTTGATAGTTTTTGTTGTAAGTGTATTAGCCAAATTTATGTATGGAATGTTAATTACATTTTCATTTGATAGTAGGTCCACATTGCCGTTACTATATCCTATAATCAATAGATTATATTCTGAACTATATGATAGGGCAGAAATATCCATGGACGATAAACCATTAAGTACAGAGTAGGTTTCGAGGCTGTAGTCTTCTCGATCATATATATATAAATTAGATTTTGTGCCGACGTAAACACTATTGTCTACTTCTAACACTATGTTAGCATTCGAGTAATTAAGATGCATATCCCACTGACCCACAGGAATTTGAGATGTTGCCTTGAAAGATAAAGCAATAATTAAAAAAAATATGTAAAAACTTCTCATTATAACTTATTTTCAAATATAACGAATATCTTTACTATTTTGGTAATTTTGTACACCATATATGGCCCTGTAGTTCAACTGGATAGAATAGCAGATTTCGGCTCTGCCGGTTGCAGGTTCGAATCCTGCCAGGGTCACAAACTTCTTTTCATCGCTTTACGCACCTTTATAATCTCATCTAAAAAAACAGATTAATTTGCTACTATTATTTATATTTATGTAAAGCTATGTAAATACATATGAAGCAATTTACCCAACTATATGCACTGTTTAATGTCGGTTACAGGACATAAAACCGAAAAACAATTCTTAAATTACATTTATATTTTTTGCTATAAAACTCGTATATTTGAAGTATGAATAAATTGCCACTTATATTATTATCTTTAGTCCCGTTTTTCGTGTTTTCCCAGTGTGTTTCTGGAGACTGCACTAATGGGCAAGGAGAATATAAATATAAAAATGGAACCTATACTGGCGATTTTGTTGACGGGACACTAACCGGAAATGGGCTTTTTAAAAGCAGGAAAGGCTACACATACTCTGGGAATTGGAACCAGGGAGAGAAAAATAAATTTGGTGAAGAAAGTTTCAAGCGTGGCCATACTTACAAGGGGGAATTCGCATCAAACTTAAAGCACGGAAATGGTACCGCCTGGTTTCCTAGCACCAGGTTTATTGATGAGATAGTTTATACAGGTGAGTGGTCTAATGATGTAATTTGCGGCGAAGGTGAACTAAGTTATGTTAGAGAAGTCAAGTATGGTAGGTCTAAAAAAATCGAAAAAAACAAATTAAAAGGAACGTTTGTAAATGGTGTTTTTCAAGGAAGATTAACTGAGGAATATGAAGATGAAATTCTTTGGTCCTCTTTTGGACTGAAGTCGGAAGATTTTAGATACTATAAGCGATTATCAGAGCGGGACTATAAAAAATTAAAAAACCCTGCAGCCATAGAGGGTTCTATTATTCTCTCATGTGAATGTCTCTCGGGCTTTGCAATTTTTGAAGGTGCATCTATTTTTAGAAAAAATTTATCTTGGTGGAGCAGTTCGATACCGCCTAAAACAAAATCAATAATCTTAGCATCTCGTCAACGAGAATTTGATATTATACAGTGGCACGCCAAAGAACTAGAGATTGAGTTAAACAAAAAAAAATTACCATGTAATAATGAGTCAATTCTAATTGCCTGGGAGGCTCTCAGTTTAAAAGAGAGAGAATGTGTTCAGATAAGAAAAAACTATAGCGTAGAAACGGCATGGAATCCAAAAAAAGGCGGTGCTATTAAGAATCCTGTTCCTCAGCAAAAGTGGAATAATAGAATACAAAAAAAATTAGACAAGACTGAAAAGGTCTGTCAAAAGGTGCAGTCTAAAATTAGAAAAAGATTAGAAAAAAAAGACGATACTATATGTTTGAGCGGATCTTTAAATCCAGCAACTCTCCCCCAGAAGGTTGTCTCAAAAGAAGAATTGGTTGAAAATAAAAAAATTAAAGACCCGATTGAACTTAGGTTTGTCAGAAATAGCCAACTACATTAACCGGCTAAGAGACTTAAAATAAAAAAACAAAAATTTAATAAATTAGTTACTATGAGGTATTATTTATATTTATTTATTGCTATTCCATTTATTTCATTTTCACAAATACAAGTTAATGAGATTTTTGCAGATAATGGCGCATGTTGTCTAGATGATTCTTTGGAAACTGAGGACTTTGTTGAGATTATCAATACTGGCCCTGCTCCCGTAAATATTGCAGGGTATTTTTTCGGCGATGGAAATGGCGGAAGTATTATTCCCTCTGGTTACCCTGAACTTACCACTGTAAGTAGTGGTCAGGTCTTATTGCTTTGGTTTGATAATGACCCGGAACAAGGACCATTACATATCGACGCAAAGCTAAATAATGACGGTGAAGTTGTTTTATGTTTAAATGAAGATGGTGACACCATTATAAATGTTGCTTTTCCTGCTCAAATTGAAGATGTTTCGTACTCTGCTTTTCCAGATGGAGCTCCATATAGCCTTGGCTGGGACTTAACCATGTGTCCAACTCCGGGAGAGTTCAATGAGCCATGTCCACTAGTAGAAGGCTGTACTAGTGTTAATGCGTATAATTATAATCAGGATGCCACCGTAGATGATGGCTCTTGTATGTTTGACGATATATCGGGACTCATCATAAATGAATACTCTGCGGCTAATTGTAACCCAGACGGCAGTGATTGTGGCGATTACGAAGACTGGATTGAGTTATATAATAACTCTAACAACTCAATAGATCTTGCAGGATATTTCTTAAGTGACAAGATTGATAATATCACAAAATGGCAGTTTTCAAGCTCAACGGTTATTGAGCCGGATTCGTATTTAATTGTATACGCCTCAGGACTTGATCCTACACTTGATATATCTAATACAAATACAAGCTTTAAACTAACACAAACAAAGTCTTCCGAGTATATTGTCTTAACAGACAGCAGTGAACAGATAGTTGATTATAAAAAGATAGATCGTCATCAATTAACTCATTCATGGGGAAGAAATGGGGAATCTGAATGGCGAGTATATGAGAGTCCAACTCCAGGCTATAATAACACTTCATCTACAGGATATAATAGCTATGTGGCTGTTCCTACTTTTGATGTGCAGTCTGGTTTTTTTAATAATTCAGTTGACCTGAGCTTATCTTCAAATGACTCGGAGGTTGACATTTATTATACACTAGACGGTTCTTTCCCTGATGCAAATTCAAATTATTACACTGCCCCCATTTCGATTAATAACACAACTGTAGTCCGCGCTGTTGCTATTTCACAAAATTCAAACTTTTTGTCTAGTTTTTCAGAAACGAACACATATTTTATTAATGATAATCACAGTTTATATGTAGTGTCAATCGCAGGAGATGAAGTTGATGAATTAATTAATGGTGATTATGGCAATAGGCCTATTGGTTCTTTTGAGATTTTTGATCAAAACGGCGATCTTATCGATGAGGCCGTCGGAGAGTTTAATAAGCATGGTAATGACTCTTGGGCATATGGTCAGAGGGGACTTGATTACATAACAAGAGATCAGTATGGCTATAATTACGCAATTAATGATAAATTATTTACTATTAAAAACAGAGATTCCTTTCAAAGGTTAATTTTGAAGGCCGCAGCAAACGATAATTACCCATTTACTTTTGGTTCACCGGCGCATATTAGAGATTCATATTGCCACAGTTTATCTCAAGTTGGTGACTTAAGGATGGATGAGCGCTCACATGAGTCATGCATTTTATATGTTAATGGTGAGTACTGGGGGGTTTATGATGTTAGAGAAAAGGTGGACGATTTAGATTTTTTAGAACATTATTATGATCAAGGAGAAGGTTATGTAGATTTTTTGAAAACTTGGGGGAATACTTGGGTTGAGTTTGGTAATAATGCAACCAATAATGAATGGGACAACTTAGTAGATTTTATTACTAGCAATGATATGTCAGACGCAGACAATTATGACTATGTAAAGAGTGTATACAATACTGGAAGCTTAATCGACTACTTTATTTTAAACTCATATGTCGTTGCTATGGATTGGTTAAACTGGAATACAGGATGGTGGAGAGGAAGGAACCCGGATGGCGACAAGAAAAAGTGGAGATACATTTTGTGGGACATGGATGCCACTTTTGATCATTATGTGAATTATACAGGCGTACCAGATACAAGTTCAGATGCTGATCCTTGTGATCCAGAGGAACTCGGTGATCCTGGTGGACAAGGACATGTCCCTATTTTAAATGCCTTATTTGATAATCCAGATTTTGAAGCCAGTTATATTAACAGATATGCAGACCTGTCAAACACTATTTTTAGCTGTGATTTCATGATTAGTCATTTAGATAGTCTAATAACTATTATTGATCCAGAAATGCCTAGGCAGATTGAAAGATGGGGGGGTGATTATTCAGAATGGCAAGAAAACGTACAAGAGCTTAGAGACTTTATTCTAGACAGATGTTCAGATGAGTTTGTTGAGGGCATGGAAGACTGTTATGATGTTGAAGCAGTCGATTTAACTGTTATAATTGAAGGGCAGGGCGAGGTTTCTATTAATACGATCGACATTGAGACTCTTGATAGTCCCTGGACGGGGATTTATTACTCGGGTCTTCCAGTTGAATTAGAAGCAAGTTCAAATAGTGATGAGTTATTTAATTTTTATTGGGAAGTAATCGATGGGGATGTTGTTTTAGACGATCCCACAGACCCGAATCTAGTATTTGACATAAATGGCCCTGTAACAATTGTGGCATATTTTGATGCATGCGCATCTGTTCCAACAACAGATATAATTGGACCAACAGCTGTTGAAGGAGGTTCAATTTGGCAGTATACCTTTCCTTCTGAATTTACCAACACGTCTGAGTGGAGTGTTTCAGGTGGAGAAGTTCTGTTTACTTCATCGTCTGAAAATACTATTGGTATTCAGTGGAATTATGGTACTGGAGAGGGTCAGATAGTTCTAACTCAATTTAATACACTTGGAGAGTTGGAGTGTTTGTTTGTAAATATTGTGATTGAGGAGGTTGCACCAACATCTACAACAGAGCTTGATTATACAGAAAACTTAATAGTTTTTCCTAGTCCCGCTTCCACAGGGCTTAAAATTTACACTGACGCAAAAGTTCTTCAGTCTATTTCCTTATTTGACATGGCTAGTAAAAAGGTTTTTTCATGTGTAAATGCAGATATCAATACTGATGGTGCATTTACAATTGACGTTAGTTCTTTTAATACTGGGATTTATTTTGTAAGTATTCAAACAGAAATTGGCGTTTTTGTCGAAAAGGTATCCATAAGCAGGTAGCTAAAGCCCTGATAAGCAGCGGGTTAAAAAAAAGGAGCCGCTGGAGGCACTCTTTCTTTTTATACACCAAATCACCTTGTGGGGCGTCAGAAGCGGCCTTAAATTAAATTAACAGATTAGCATGTTCCATGTGGAACATTACCTTCCCATGTAAACTAAAAGCACGCTAATATCAGAAGGGGAAACCCCAGAAATCCTAGAGGCCTGTCCTATTGTCTTTGGTTTTATTTTGGTAAGTTTTTCTCTTCCTTCACTTGAAATAGATTTAATTTTTGAAAAATTGAAATCTTCGGGAATTTTGATTGATTCTAGTCTATTAAATTTTTCAACATTTTCCTGCTCTTTTTGAATGTATCCGGAGTATTTTATTTGTATCTCGGCTTGCTCTATAGCTTCTTGGTCATCATTATTTTTTTGAAAGAAAGATTCAAATGCTTTTGCCTCTCTTATATCTTCAAAACGTATGTTTGGGCGTGATAAGAGTCTCTCAAGCCTAGTGTTTCTTGAGATGGTGCTTTCACCCAAACTTTCCAGCTTTGGGTTTATTTCATTGGGCTGTATGTTTTTGGACTTTAAAGTATCAATAAGCTCGTTTATGTACGCAGTTTTGCGCTCCAGTCTTTTTATTCTTTTCGTTGTAGCAAGCCCAATTTTTTGTGCAATTGGGGTTAGTCTTAAGTCGGCGTTGTCCTGCCTTAAAATTATCCTATATTCTGCTCTTGACGTAAACATTCTATATGGCTCATCAGTGCCCTTTGTGACTAGGTCATCAATAAGTACGCCAATATATGCTTCATTTCTTTTTAAGATAAAAGGGTCTCGTTTGTCAATTTTAAATGCTGCATTTATTCCTGCCATCAACCCTTGACATGCGGCCTCTTCATAGCCTGTTGTTCCATTAATTTGCCCTGCAAAGTACAGGTTGCTAATTGGTTTAGTTTCTAGAGTGTGAAAAAGTTGAACTGGCGGAAAATAGTCGTACTCAATTGCGTATCCAGGTCTAAAGAGTTTTACTTTTTCAAAACCTGGTATTTGTTTTAGTGCTTCATTTTGAATATTTTCTGGGAGAGATGTTGAAAAACCATTAACGTAAATTTCACACGTTTCCCGCCCCTCGGGTTCAATAAATATTTGATGTCTTTCTTTTTCTGCAAATCTTGTTATTTTATCTTCAATCGATGGGCAATACCTGGGGCCTAGGCCTTGTATTGATCCATCAAAAAGAGGTGATTTCTCAAACCCGTCCCTAAGTATTTTGTGGACACTTTTGTTTGTGTAGCTTATATGACAAGGTATTTGATTAGTTATTTGGTATTTGTTCAAAAAACTAAAATTTTTAGGATTTGTGTCTCCGCAATCTTCTTCAAGTTTATTAAAATTAATTGATCTGCCATCCACTCTTGGAGGAGTTCCGGTTTTCATTCTTCCTGTTTTAAATCCAGCTTTTTTCAGTGATTCTGATATCCCATATGAAGCAGATTCGCCTGATCTCCCGCCTTTAAATTTTTTTTCTCCTACGTGAATTTTTCCGTTAAGAAATGTCCCATTTGTAAGAATCACGCATTTAGATTTAATAGTCATGCCGAGTGCGGTTTTTACTCCTTTGATTTTCTTGTTTACAATAACTAAATCTGTCACCATATCTTGCCAGAAGTCTATATTTTTAATGCTCTCCAGCTTTAATCTCCATTCTTTTGCAAACTCCATCCTGTCGCTTTGAGCTCTTGGACTCCACATTGCAGGTCCTTTTGATTGGTTTAGCATTTTAAACTGAATCATTGTTTTATCTGTAATTTCTGCCGAAAGTCCGCCAAGTGCATCAATTTCTCGAATTATTTGACCTTTTGCAATCCCCCCCATAGCAGGATTACATGACATTTGTCCAATGGTTTGCATGTTCATAGTAACTAGTAGCGTTTTTTTGCCCAGCTTGGCGCTTGCAGCGGCTGCTTCACAACCAGAATGTCCCCCTCCAACTACAATAATGTCATAATTTCTTGAGAACATAATTATTTATTTAATAGGTTTATATATTGGTTTTCTTTTTGTGTCATTATTTTTTTTTCGGATTCTGTTTTGTCGTTATAACCTAATAGGTGCAGGACTCCATGAATCATAACCCTTTGCAACTCACTTGCAAATATAGTCTTATATATTTTTTTATTTTCTTTTACTCTCTCAATACTGATAAAGACATCTCCAAAAATATTTTTTTTATTATTGATGCGATTTATTTTAGGAGGAGTTGTTTGAAAGGTTATAACATCAGTTAGGTATGTTTTTTCTAGATAGGTTTTGTTAATTTTTTTTAGATATTTATCAGAGCAGAATATAAAGTTTATACATCCAATACAAAATTTTTCGTTCTCTAAACATCGTTTTATCCAACTTTTAGCGGGCAATTGATGCTTGTAGTTTTTTATATCTTCAAAAAAGTAATTTATTTGATTCACATTAAGTACTTTTTTATTGTAACATTTTGTTAAAATATTGGTCAACCTTTTCTTGATAAAATCTGTTTATGTTAGGAGGCTGTGTCTTTAACATCTCGTTTTGTCGTAGTTTTTCGAGTTCATATTTGTGCTGAATCTCCTGGATAATTCTTTCAAACTCTGTTAGATTAGTTTTTGATTCTCTTCTTTCATCTTCACCTTGTTCTCTCATTGCGTTTTCAATTTCGATTAGTTTGGTTACAATCTGTTTTTGTCGATTAAGAGATTCATAGGTTATTTTTTTATTTGCTATGTCTTTTTCGGTTTTTTGCATTTCATTAATAGTGTTGTTCAATTTATTCATTGCATCTTTATTTTGCATTTCTTTTCTTAAATCTTCAAGTGAGTTGCGTATTAATTCTTGTTTAGCTAGCATTTCAACTAGTTGTTTGGACTGTTCCCCTTTTTGCATATTATTTGTCTCCCCCTTTTCTAATTGTTTTTTTAAATTTTCCATATGTTTATTTAATTCCTCTTGCATTTTTTTTAGGTCCCCGGGTTTTGGAGAACCCTTTCCAGGCTTTTCACATTCTTGTGTGCTTGGAAGGTCACTAGCCATTTCTTCTTGCATGCTCTCTAATATTCCAGACAACATAACGGCAAGATTATTAGCCGAAGTCATAACAAATTGTTGGTCCTGGACAGCCTTTAATGTTTCTCGCTCTCTTAAATGGTCTATTGCTGAAATTGTTTTTTGGTCGATAGCGTTTATCTCACGATTTACTTTTGATGATATTTGCGGCACTCTTTTGCTTAATGCAAATAGCGAGTCTTCAATTATACTTGAAGCATCTCGTAGGTCCTGTTGCTTATGCATTAAGTCGATATATTGCGGGTTGTTTTTATTTATTTCTTGAAATGATAGCAGTATGTTTTCTTCTTCAAAAGAGAAATAAACTAGATTCTCTAAAATTTGTCTTAGTGCCTCCATGTCTTCATAGCTTTTTGTTTTGTCGTTTTCTTTTTTCATTTGGCTAAACAAATCGGCTAATTCCATTAGATTTTGAGCAGTCTTTTTTTGTGTTTTACTTGCTCGTTTTTTATTCTTTTTTTCAAGTTGATTAAATCCCTCTTTTAGTTCTTTGGTAATCTCGTCTTCTTGTGTTTTCGTATCCAGCAAATCCTGTTTGTTTTCTAAGTTTTGATTTAGTTCTTTCAGCTTTTGGATTTCTTGCTGTGTTTTTTCAAATTGATTAAGATGTTTTTGCTGTTGATCTAATCTCTCTTTATTATTCAAGCTGTCTAATGAGAGATTTAACTGCTCTTTGCTAAGTGTTTCTAATTGTGAAATGACATCAATAAGCTGTTGTTCAAATTCAACTTGTTTAAGGATTTCTAAATTTCGATCAAGTTCTTTTTCTAAGTCTTCATTAGATAGTTGTAAGTCTTTGATTTTTTTTTGTAGGTCATCTTTATTTAATTCGTCCTTCAGTTTGTTTAGTTCTTCATAAAGGCTTTTAATTTCTTCGGGCATAATTTCGTTAAACAATTTTTCTAATTGTTGTTGCTTCTTTATCATTTCTTCAGTTGGGTTCGTAGATGCGTTTAGTTTTTCAAAATTTTCTTTTGTTTCTTTTTTTAGTTCTGTAATTTTTGATTCAAAAGCCTTTTGTTTTTGCAAAATTTCATCTAATCTTTTTTTGTCCCTCCAGTCCAGAGAGTCTTTTTCAATTAATATTTTTTCAAAATCGATTAATTCTTTTTTAAGATCTGCAAGTATATCTATTTCGGATTCAATAGATTTTTTAACATCATCTGTTTTGTCAGCAAATTCATTTTTGATTTCCTCTCTTGTTGGCATATTTATTATAATTAACTCACTGGTTGTGGTTTTGAATCCGTTTATTTTATCATTATCAGATACTTTTAAATAGCACTTAATTTTTTGACCAGCTTGTGCTTGAGCTGTAATCAAATCAAGACTGTAAATGAATGACTGCGAAGTTAAATCGTTATTTATAGCGATTGTGTCAATGATTACACTTGTGTTTCCAATTATTTCACTATAAAATACTAAGCTAGAGAAACCATAGTCATCATGAATTACACCAGATATTAGCGATTTATTTACTTCAGGCTCTTTATTTGCTACAATTTGAATACTTGGCGGTGAATCTTTAAGAACTTTTATGTTGTAAAAAGTTGTATCTGTGAAATTGACATGTTCATTAGCTAGTGAGATTGCATATTCAGTGTCAACATAAATCCTTTTACTAGCTGAATAATTATTGTCCTGAACTTTATTTGTGGGGGTGTTTTGATCGTTTATGTTGAAAATAATACTATCTGTCTGAAGCGTTTTTATTTTCCAGTTTACCAGACTCCCTTCGGGTATGCTTATAGTTCCTAGGTTTTTTAATTTTTGTGTTGAAGTATTTGTGTATTTCGGCGGACTAATGGTCAAAGCATAACTTTGAATTTCAGGTCTAGAAAGAACTCGGATGTTGTATTCTTGTGACAACTCATTATTAGCAGAAAAATAAAATGAAATGTCAGTTTGTACATTTTTAAATTTATGTGAGTACTGGTCAATAGCTAACTTTTTTAATTTTTTGATATTATTGTTATAGTTAATAAATACCTCTTTCGGTCGCTCTTCACCATAAATTTCTAATATTAAATTAATATTGTCTTTTTCTATGACATCAATTGTGTCAGAATCAAGTTTAAAATAAAAAGGTGCTGGCTTTATGAACTCGTTATTATAATTGATAATTCTATGAGTGCTTTCGGAGATAACAATTTTGTTGCCTGAAAGAAAAAGTGTTAAAATAATTCCTAGCGGGATTAATAAGTATTTACTATAATTTAATGTTTTTTTCCAGTCAACTGCTCGCTGAAAGGGTGTAAGTTCAATTTCTTTTATTTTTTGATTAATACTTGCCTGAATTATTTCATAATTCCCAGAATCAATATCATTAAGTTCTAGAATATTAGTTAGTTTATCAGATACATCACTAAAATGTTTTCCAATAATTTTAGCTGCCTCTTGGTGCGTTATAGTTCCAGTTAGGTTTAACATTTTTAATAGAGGACGTAAAATAAACCAAATGCAGACTATTGCAGCTGTAAATAAATATGTCCAAAACAAAATTGTTCGAATAAGACCGTTAAAAAAACCATAGTGCTCAATAATTGCAAAGACAATTAGTGTTAAAGCTAATCCAATTAAAGAATAAATTGTGCCACGGAGTATTTGATTTTTATAGTATTCGCGAACAAATATATTTAGTCTTTCAAGAAGAGTTGTGTAGTTGCGGTTCATTATACAAAAATAGTAATAAAGACAAATTGAAGATGTTAGATTTAATTATATTTGCTTTTACATTTATATTGATTATTAGTATGAGTTCTGAACAAAAAAATATTAGAGTACGTTTTGCACCTAGTCCAACAGGTCCATTGCATTTGGGTGGAGTTCGAACAGCTTTATATAATTTTTTGTTTGCCAGAAAACATAACGGCAAATTTATACTCAGAATAGAAGACACTGATCAAAAAAGATTTGTTGATGGTGCTGAAAAGTATATTCTTGATTCATTAAATTGGTGTGGTTTAAATCCTGATGAGGGTCCAGGTTTAGGTGGAAGTTTTGGTCCTTATCGACAGTCCGAAAGAAAAGAAATATATTCTTCGTTTATTCAGCAGCTTTTGGAGTCCAAGCATGCATATTATGCGTTTGATACACCAGAAGAGCTAGATGCAATGAGATCTAAANTGAAGTCATCGGGTGTTCAGTCGCCAACATATAATAGTATTACAAGAGAAAGCATGAAAAATTCTTTGACTCTCCCCTCTGAAGAAACAAACAGACTAATTTCTTCTGGGGAAAAGTATGTTGTGCGGATAAAGATGCCAAGAAACCAGGAGGTTAAGTTTGAAGATTTGGTTCGTGGCTGGGTAAGTGTAAACACAAACCATATTGACGACAAGGTAATTTATAAATCTGATGGTATGCCAACTTATCATTTAGCAAATGTTATAGATGACTATTGCATGAAAATCACTCACGTTATTAGAGGAGAGGAGTGGCTTCCTTCAGCNCCACTACATATTTTTTTATATGAATGTTTTGGATGGCTGAGATCGGCACCTAAATTTGCGCACCTCCCGTTAATTTTAAAGCCTGATGGAAACGGAAAGTTAAGTAAAAGAGATGGAGATAGATTAGGTTTTCCCGTATTCCCAATTAATTGGACCTCTCAAGAAGGTGAAGTGTTTCCTGGTTATCGTGAAAAGGGCTTTTCAAGTGATGCATTTGTTAATATGTTGTCTTTTTTAGGATGGAATCCAGGAACTGATAAAGAAGTTTTTTCAATGACAGAGTTAATTTCGGCGTTTTCTTTAAATCGAGTAGGTAAGTCAGGTGCAAAATACGACTACACTAAAACGAAGTGGTTTAATCAACAGCATTTAAGGCTTAAATCGGATACAGATTTATTTGAGTTGTTGATATTAAAAGATGATTCTATATTAAATAATTTCTCAAAAGAATTTATATTAAAGGTTATTTCATTGGTTAAAGATCGGGCAGTTTTCGTGTCTGATATTTTTGATGAAGCATCATGTTTTTTCAATGAAAAAATTGATTTTGATTCATTAGCTATTGAAAAAAAATGGAATAAACAGATGATCCCTCATTTAAACAATATTTTAGACTCTTTAGTGGCTCTTGAAGAGTTTGTGGCAGAAGATATAGAGTTAGTTTTTAAAAACTATCTACAATCAAATAATTTAGGTTTTGGAAAAATCATGCCAATGTTAAGAATTGCGGTTACCGGTAAAATAGCAGGTCCATCACTGTTTATTGTGATGGAATTACTTGGATCAAGCAAAGTTCAAGGTCGCATTAAGTATGCTTTAAATACAATTGTATAGTGGGAAAAATTTTAATTCGGGATTTAATTTTGTATAGCTATCACGGTTGCTATAATGAAGAGAATAAAATAGGATCAAAGTATAAGTTAAATATTTGGGTTGAAGGTAATTTTTCAAAAGCTGAAAAGACGGATTCGCTATTTGATACGGTTGACTATGTTGCACTTACTGATTTAGCTGCAAAGGAGATGTCAAAATCATCTAAGCTAATTGAACATGTTGCAGATCGAATTATCACAAAGATAATCAATAAATGGCCGCACATAGAACTTGCGGGGTTGACAGTAATTAAAATTTCTCCCCCTATGAATGAACTTGTTAAATCTGTCGAGTACACTGTTGAACGACGTCAGCAATAAAGCGCAATTTTATTTTGTATAACTTTTTTTATTATGTTTGCAGTCTAAATTCAGGTCGGATGGCCGAGTGGCTAGGCAGTGGTCTGCAAAACCATCTACACCGGTTCGAATCCGGTTCCGACCTCTTTTT
>NHIO02000050.1 GCA_002171975.2 Flavobacteriales bacterium TMED191 | reverse complement strand
AGGTTTAATCCAACTTGCTCTAGTCCTATTGTAAAAATAAAAAACCAAGGGATAGAAGATTTAACTAGTGCTTATATTGTATATGGTTTTGATGGATATGATCCAAACACTTATTTGTGGGAGGGTAATTTAGCTTTTGGTGAAACAGAAATGATTTATTTGCCTCCAATTAATTGGTATTCTTGGGACCAAAATCTATCATTTTATGCACGAATAAATATGCCTAATTATCAGCCTGAAGATGATTATACAATAAATGATATATTGTATTCAGATTATGAGTTTGTAGAAGAATACCCTAGTACATTTGCAATATGGTTTAAGACTAATGATGTGCCAAATGAAAGTTCGTATGAATTAAGCGATAATCTAGGGAATTTAATTTTTTCTAGATCAAATATGTCTGCTAATACAATCTATAAAGATACTATGCAGTTAGATCCAGGTTGTTATAAATTTCAAATTTTAGATACAGGAGGGAATCAATATAATAATGAAGATGGTCTTACTTGGTGGGCAAATAATGATGGATCTGGATATGCTAGATTAAAAAATATTCCAGGTGGTTTTTTTAAGTATTATCAAGATGATTTTGGAACTGAATTAACAGATTATTTTAGAGTAGGGGAGTATAATATTTCATCAACTAATGAATTAGCTGAACCAATAATTGATTTGTATCCAAATCCCTCTAAAAATGAAATTAATTTAGATTTTGAATTGTTATCAGTTTCTGATATTAGTATTTTAATATATGATATTAGTGGAAGAATTGTATTTAGTGAAAATCTTTATGATACTAATACACACTTTATGAGTATTGGTTTAGATGATTTTCGCGATGGCATTTACAATTGTGTTATTCAAACAGGTGATGATCTATACAATAAAAAGATTATTGTAATAAAATAATTATTTTCTTCTTATATAATCTTCAGTTCTATATATAATGTCTCCAACAATATTGCCTTTATTAAAGGTGCCTTCTTCTATACTTCCATTTGTATCTAAAAAGTAGCCTTTTCCGTCAAATAATCCATCTTCAAACTCCCCAAAATACACTCCATTTTGAAGAAAAAATGTTCCGTTACCATTCGCTCTGTCACTTTTAAATTCTCCAATATAGAATTGTTCCCTTGTCATAAAGGTACCATCACCATGATATTTTCCTTTGTCAAAATTGCCAACATATATTGTTCCATCTCCCCAAATTAGTGTTCCATGACCTCCAGGTATTTTATTCCACCAATTCCCTACATAAATTGTTCCATCTTGATATCTCTTAATACCAAAGCCATTCTCACAATTTCCTGAAACACATATTCCTTGTTCAAAGAAGTTATAATTATCTGTAGAGGATTGTGCACTTATTAATATGAAATTTAAAAAAAAGATAAAACTTAAAAGGTTTTTCATAGTCGAAAAATTTTATTGTTACAAAGATAGTGAAATATATATTATGTTATTTTGCGTTTTTATGTTTTATCAATGTGTTTGTGAAAATACTACATATTATTATCAATCCACCAAGATAAAATTCTAATGACATAATTTCAGATTCTCCAAAAATAATTATTGCTAAAAAAATTGCATATATTGGTTCTAAGTTTACTGTTAAATTAATAGTAAAAGGACTTATTTTTTTCATAATTTCAATGCTTGCTGAAAAGGCAAAAGCTGTACATATTAATCCAAGAATTAATATATAAATAACATCTTTGTTATTTGGGATTATATTATAATTTATTTCATTTTGAGTCAAAAGGTATATTACTATAAAAATAACACCTCCTAACATCTCCCATGAGGTAATTATCATTGCTTTATGTTTTTTTTTAATTAGCTTATGATTAAGTATTGTAAATAATGCCCCACAAAAAGCAGAAATAATAGATAATAGAATTGCTTTACTATATCCTGATTCAAAATTAAATATAATTACAATTCCGATTGTTACTGCTAATGATAGTATTATTTCGTGAAATGATATTCTTTTTTTTTGTAATAATGGATCTAGAACAGCTGTAAATAGTGAGATTGTAGATAAACATATTAATGCAAGAGATACATTTGACAATTTAATAGATTCAAAAAAACATATCCAATGAATTGCAGTTATTAAACCAATGGCAAAATATTTTACTATGTCTTTTATATTAGTTTTAACCTTATTATAAATCTTATAGTTTACAAGAAAAAGAGCGGCGCTGGCAATTATCATTCTATGCAATACAATTACTATAGATGGTAAATCAATCATTTTACCTAAAATACCAGTGAATCCCCAAATAATAATTATAAAATGTAAAAGAAGAAGACTTTTATTTTTTGTTAAATCCATATTTTACATTTAGTTTAACTAGTAAGAAAATACATGTTCCCCCTATAAATACTAAAAATATTCCAATTAATTGGGCTTGAGTGAATTGAGTGTTGAAAATTGTATACTTCTCTGTTACTCTAATGATTTCAATTAAATATCTTTCAATTCCATTAATAATTAAATAAATACAAAATAGTATTCCAGGTATTTTAATTTTGTTTTTAATATTCCACAAAAAAATAAATGCAATAAAACCAAATAATGCTTCATAAAGTGAAGTAGGGTAGACAGGGTAGGGTAACTCATAACAATACTTTCCAAAACAGTCATTTATTTTTATTCCAGTTTCAATAACATTATGGGGAAAATTATATCCCCAAATCCATTCAGGCAAAAAGTCGGGTTTTTTACTCATATTCGCTATTATTCCCCAATCACCATCACCCGAAAAATGACATCCGAGTCTTCCTATCCCATATGCTAATATTAATGAAGGAGCAAAAGCATCTGCAAGTCTTAAAATATTTATTTTATATTTTTTAGCATAAATTATTACAGAAATTGTTCCCATAATAAGTCCTCCATAAAATGTTAAGCCACTAAATGACAGTATTGCAGAAATGGGGTCATCTAATAAGTAATCTATATCTTCAAATACGGCAAATAATTTAGCTCCTATGATTCCGCTAACTGCTGCAACAAATAAAACATTCCAAGATAAGTCAGACGGGTAAATTTTTAATTTTTTCTCGTTATTAGATTCATCTTTATTTTTCTTAAACATAAATATTAATGTGGCTAAACTTATTATTATTCCAAAGATTATATTACCATCAGACGAGAGTATAATAGTATGAGGAGATTCAGCAAAAGTGTTGTAATTGTTAATTATATATGGAAGTTTATAACCTAAAAAGAATGAAAAAAAACAATTAATTATATATTCAATAGCAATAAGGAATAAGGATTTTGAGTTTGTTAAAGTTATTTGTTTGAATAATTTTAACTTCTCAAGTCTTAAAAATTCTTTTTTAATAAAAAAGTGTCCAACTACAAAGGCTGCAACTATAAAAAACCCAAATGTTTGTATTGGTAATGGAATGAATAAACCTGTAAGACTTTCGATTAAGTGGCTAATAGTTGGATATGTCATAAAATTAATTTGTTAAAGTTCCTTGAGCAAATGTTGTTTTGTTATGTTGAATATTTTTAATTGTAAATTTTTGCAATTTATTTATCAAATTTTCATTGTATTTGGCTTGAACTTTAATATAGTTCTCAGAAAACCCGTAAATATATCCATCAATTACCTGATTCTCAAATAATATTTCTTTTACATATCCAATATTTTTTTGATAAAAATATCTTTTTTTCTTATCAGATAAATTTCTCAACACTTTACTTCTATATTTTCTTACATGAATAGGTACAGAATTATTCATTCTCTGTGCTGAAGTATTTTCTCTTTCAGAATAAGTGAAGACATGAAGATATGATATGTTTAGAGACTTAATAAAATTAACAGTTTCATTAAAAAGATCTTCACTTTCACCTGGGAAACCTACAATAACATCTACTCCAATACATACATTTTCAATATTATCATTAATTCTTTTAATTAGAGATTGATAATATTTAGTTAAATATCTTCTCTTCATAAGTTTTAGGATTGTATCAGAACCAGATTGTAATGGAATATGGAAATGAGGAACAAATATTTTTGAATTACTAATTAATTTAATTATATCGTTATTTATTAGATTTGGTTCAATAGATGATATTCTTATTCTTAAATCTTTTATTTTATCAATTTCCTTTAAAAGGTCAATAAATTTTTCATTCTTATGAGATTGAAAATCACCAATATTAACTCCAGTCAATACAATTTCTTTTACATCATTTTTTTTTATTTCCTTAATGCGAGATATTATATTTTCCACATTATCACTTCTACTTTTTCCTCTTGCTAGAGGGATTGTACAGAAACTACATTTATAGCTACATCCATCTTGTATTTTTAGAAATGATCTTGTTCTATTCCCTGATGAAAAGGCAGATTGAAAATCATTTAATTCTTCAGTATCCTTTCTTATAATTTGTGTGTTATTTTTTTTACTTAAACTGCTTAAAAACTTTTTAAGTTTAAACTTTTCATTATTTCCTAAAATTAAATCTACACCATTTATTCTTGCAATTTCTTCTGGTTTTAGTTGTGCATAACATCCCATAATAACTATTTTTGCATCAGGATTTTTTTTCAAAACTTTTCTTACTAAGTATTGACATTCCTTATTTGCATTTTCAGTTACAGAACATGTATTGATGACATATGTATCTGCAAATTCATCAAAATTCACTTCTTTAAAACCTGCATTTTTAATATCATTTATTATAAATGATGTTTCTGAAAAATTAAGTTTACAACCTAATGTGTGAAATGCTATATTCATAAGAGGACAAATATAAAACAATAGAATGTTAAAATAATATTACAGATGTTTATATTTGAGTTATATTTTAATTTTTTAAAATGAAGCTTTTATTAAAACTATGGACTTTTTGGTGTTTTTTGATTACTGTGTCTATTTTTTTGACACTGCTTATTCCTAACCTTTTTCTAATTTTCTGTTTAGGAGATTTTGGTAGAAATATATTTGTTCAATATAATTATTATGTAGGTAATATATTACTTTTTTTATTTGGAATGCGTAAAGTTACATCTGGTAGTTTTCCTATTAAATATTCAAAACCATGTGTGTATGTTGTAAATCATAAATCATACCTGGATGTTATTATTATTGCGTCTTTAATTCCATATAAAATTAAATATCTTGGTAAAGCTGAAGTTTTCAAATGGCCTTTATTTGGTTATTTGGCTAAACACTCTGGACAAATTGCAGTTAAAAGAGAAGATAAAGCATCTAGACAACAAGGTTTTGATTCAATGAAGCGAGCTCTAAATGATGGGTGTTCTATTATTTTATTTCCTGAAGGTGGGTGGCGAAATAATGGAGACGTGAAGTCAAATAATCCTTATAACTTACAAGAAAGTAAATTATTACATGAATTTAGAAATGGAGCATTTAGATTAGCTTTAGAAACAAAAGTTCCTGTGATACCAATTGCTTTAATGAATGCCCAAGAGAGGTTTTCTGATGTAACTATGCTTATTAAACCTGGAAATGTATTTGTTCATATTTTTGAACCTATTGATTCAAGATCATTTCACGATGCATTTGATTTGAATCATAAATGTCACAATTTAATCCTTAATAAGTTAAAAGAGTTTAATTTATGATTAAATGGATACATAAGGAATATCATGATTTATCCAAAGATGAATTATATGATTTATTAAAATTAAGACAAGAAGTTTTTATTGTCGAACAAAATTGTAATTATTTAGATGCAGATAATTATGATTTAAATTCTATTCACCTAATGGCATATAAAGAATTTGAGCTAGTTGCTTATATGCGAATTGTTCCAGCTGGCACTTTATATCCAAATATTTCATTTGGACGGATATTAGTAAGAAAAGATTTAAGAGGACTAGGTGTTGGAAAAGAGCTTTTAACAAAAGGAATTGCTTTATTTGATCATAATGAAACTCTAGTTATGTCTGCTCAAGTTTATTTAGTTAAATTCTATGAGTTTTTCGGTTTCATGACTATCGGAGAAGAATTTTTAGAAGATGAGATTCCACATATAAAAATGATAAGAAATGGATAAAATTTATCACAATAGTCAATTGATTAATAAAAATGACTTAAATGTCTCATTAGAAAACAGGGGGTTAAAATATGGTGACTCATTTTTTGAAACAGTCAAATGTTATATGGGGCTACCTTTATTTTGGGAAGATCATTATTTTCGCATAGCTAGTTCTTTTTTAATTACTAAAATGAAACAACCAAGTAATTTTAATATTGAAACCTTTAAAGAACTTATTGAAAGTCTTTTAAAAGAGAATAATTTAAATTCTAATTCTGCAAGAGTTAAAATTACCTTTTTCAGAAATAGCTCTGGTTATTATTG
The DNA here is from genome assembly GCA_002171975.2 of Flavobacteriales bacterium TMED191. Classification (NCBI taxonomy): domain Bacteria; kingdom Pseudomonadati; phylum Bacteroidota; class Flavobacteriia; order Flavobacteriales; species Flavobacteriales bacterium TMED191. The sequence continues at coordinate 12,974 of NHIO02000050.1, read as the reverse complement.
TCCAGATGAAAATAATACAAGTTATATTATAGAATCACATTTATTAAATGCGAGTTTATATCAGTTAGATAATAAAGGTTTAAATATTTCCCTCTATAAAGAAAATTATATCCCTAAAGGACCATTGTCAAATATTAAGAGCAATAATCGTTTAATTAATGTAATGTCTTCAATTTATGCTCGTGAAAATAACTATGATGATATATTATTAATTAATTGTAATAATAATATTGTTGAATCTTCCAAAGGTAATATTTTTATTGTTGATAATTTAGATAATATAATTACCCCTCCGTTAGAGGATGGTTGTATTAATGGAGTTTTACGTAGTGTGTTATTGAGTGATAAAAAGTATCAAATTTCAGAACAAAGTATTTCTTTTTCAGACTTAATGAATGCAAAAGAAGTTTTTATTTCAAATGTCATAATCGGTTTATGTTGGGTATATCGGTTAGGAAATAAAGTATATGATAAAAATATCTCTTCAAATATAATAAATGACTTAAATCAGAAATTTTTAATTTAAGCGGAAATCAGAGGGGGCAGTTGTCCACACTTCAAATTCTTCGTTTATTTCAATTAATAACCTTGACCAGTTGATAGGTTCTTCAAGCATTTCAAGATGTGTATTTTGAATAATCCAAGAACCTTCATTTATCTCTTGTAACAATTGGTTTTTTTCCCATCCGGCATATCCTGTGAAAAATAAAATTTCATGTGTTTTAATTTCATCTCTATTCATTCCCTGAACTAAGTCATTAATATCTCCTCCCCAAAAATAACCGTCCTTTATTTTAAAACAGTTATTTATTAAGTCAGGATGTTTGTGGATAAAGAATAGGTTGTTTTTGTCAACAGGTCCACCTTCCTTAATAGTTATAGATTTTTTGTGTAGGGAAGGGATAAATTCTAATATATCAACAGGGTTATTTTTATTTAAAATAAAACCTATTGATCCGTTTTCATTGTGCTCAGTAATAAGAATTACAGTTTTTTCAAACCTTTTATCTTCCATAAATGGTTTAGATATTAAAATAGTTCCTGTTGTTATTTCATTTTTCATAATGTTAATATATAAAATATTTTATACTAATTTTAAAGTCGAATATTATTCTTATGAAAAAAATTGAAAATATTAGAATTAACTATGATTTGGATAATTTAGATTTTGACAAACTGAATCCTCATCCAATGATTCAGTTTGATATATGGTTTAGCCAATTGTCTCAAAACGGTGATTTTAATGCAGTTACTTTATCAACCTATAATAAAGTTAATGGAGTTAGAAGCCGAGTCGTTTTATTAAAGGACTTTGATAAAACCGGATTTGTATTTTACACTAATTACAATAGTTTAAAGGCTCGTCAGATTATTGATAATAATAATGTATCTCTTTGTTTTTTTTGGCCTGATTTTCAGAGACAAGTTAGAGTTAATGGATTTGCAGAAAAACTTTTAGCAAGAAAATCTGATTTATACTTTAAAAAAAGACCAAGAAAATCACAAATTTCTGCCTGGGCATCAAATCAAAGTAGTCAGCTTTTAAGTCGTAAAAAAATGATAAGTCGTTATAATATTTTTGAAAAAAAATTTTTAAATAAAACTATCCCTAGACCTGAATTTTGGGGTGGTTTTCATATTAAACCTTCTTCAGTTGAATTTTGGCAGGGCGGTGTAAATAGAATGCATGACAGATTTTTGTACGAGAAAAAAAAATCTGTATGGAAAATAAATAGACTGAGTCCTTGAATTAATTATATGATAATTGATATTTTGTAGTTTTGGTTTTTGTTTTTTATATATCCGTTATAAAATTCTTTATCTGTCATTTCCTTTTTATTTTCAATTTTCAATTTTTCAATAATAAACGACTCTATATTGTTTGATATTGTTAGTCTATTTTCTTTTGAATATTGAATTGAAATATCTTTTATTTGTGTTTTGTTTTTATGTTTTTTAAAATCACACACTCTAGTAATAATAATTTTTTTATCAACTGGCTGATCTCTATGTAGTCTAATATTTGTTCTTATTCCAGGCGGTGACATTCCTCTTATGAAGTTAAATAAATCTTGTAATGATTTTTGTTTCCATAATTCTTTGGGAAATTGATAATCAGATTTCAGTATTTTTCGTGCTCCTTTATATCTAGATTTTAAGTTTTGTTTTTTTAATTTATAATTGCCAAAAAATATTATTTTTAATGTTTCTTTTATTATTCCCTCACTTTGAACCATTAGTTTATCATGAAGGTCATTTGCATGCCAATTTTTCAGAATTTTTATTTCTGATTGTAATATTACATCACCTGTATCTATTTTTTCGTTTATAAAAAATGTAGTTAATCCAGTTTTTTTCTCACCGTTTATAAGTGCCCAGTTTATTGGCGCAGCCCCTCTATATTTTGGTAATAATGAGGCATGTAAATTAATTGTGCCTAATTTAGGTATTGAAAAAAATATTTTTGGTAATTTTTTGAAAGCTACTACAATAATTAAATCTGGATTTAGTTTTTTTATTTTTTTAATAAAATTTAAATCTTCAAGATTATCAGGCGTAAAAATTTTTAAGTTTAATATTTTAGCAGTCTTTTTAATTGACGACTCTTGTTTTTTTTGCCCTCTACCAGCAATTTTATCTTTTATTGTAACAACACCTAATAAATCATAATTAAGTTCTTCTTGAAGTTTAAAAAGAGTATCTAGTGTGCTTTTTGCAAAATATGGAGTTCCACAAAATATTATTTTCTTTCTCATATGTTATTAATAATAAATTTAACTCTTTCATTAATATCCCTCATTGGTACTTCAATAATTTTGTAGTTGAAATTAAGATATGATTCTCTTAAAAAAACATCTATTTTTGTTGCTTCTGTAAATTTTTCATGTCTTATTTCAGATTGAATATAAATTTCTTCCCAACTTGGTGTATAGAACACTTTATTAAAGTATTTTAAATCATTTATATCCTCATCCCATTGAGTAGGATACTTCATTTTCCAATATTTCATATATGCGACTACGTCTATAAGACTTCGGTCATAGAAAGCTATTTTTAAATTAGTAGTTTGATATTGAAGAATTCTGTGCTTGAAAATATACTTACTTAATTTTAATTTGTTTTGTGATTTACTTAAATCTAATTTTGGTGGTGTTACTTCAGAAAAACATTTATGTCCTAAATCTTTTAATTTATTGATAATAGTTGTTTTGCCGCTGCCAGGAGGACCGCTAATAATTATTTTTTGCATTTTCATTATTACTAATTTACATTTTATTTATTTTTAATAATTATTTTGTTATATGATTCCTATAAAAGAAACATTTTTATCGATTCAAGGTGAAGGCTGGTATGCTGGACAGTCTGCATTTTTTATTAGAACTCAAGGTTGTGATATTGGTTGTCATTGGTGTGATGAGCCAAATTCTTGGAGTCTTGATGCAGGAGTCGTTAAAACATCAGATGAGTTATTAGATGAGTTAAATAAAAGTAATTCTAAAATAGTCATATTTACGGGAGGTGAGCCTTTAATGCATGACTTAACTAACGTAGTTAATCAAATTTCAAATGCTGGCTATAAAGTTCATTTAGAGACATCAGGTGCTTATCCTCTTAGTGCAAAATGGGATTGGGTTACGTTATCTCCAAAAAAGATTAAACCCCCCTTAAATGAGATTTATGAATTTGCTTCTGAATTAAAGATAGTTATTTATAATCATAATGATTTTAAATGGGCTTTAGACCAAGAAAAAAAAGTTTCAGATTCTTGTTTGTTATATCTGCAGCCTGAGTGGAGTAAGTTGAAAATTATGAAACCAAAAATTATTGACTTTATTAATTCTAATCCTAGATGGAAACTTTCGCTACAAATGCATAAATACCTACATATACAATGAATTTATTAATGCTTTTAATTTTTTTTTTAGTTAATACAAATTCAAATGACAACTGTAAGAAAGCGAGTAAACATCTTAAGAAGGTTGATAAGCATATATTAGTTGGAGATATTGAAAAAGTGAGTAAATTGATTTTTAAGCTCAATACTATGTGCAATGAATCAAAGTTTTTAAATTCTCTCGCGGATACATATTATGCAATTAAGGATTTTGATAATGCATATATTTTCTATTTAAAAGCTTATGAGAATAATCAATTATTAAATACTTCATTTTTTTCAGTATCAAATTTTTTAAAAATTTTATATCAAAAAGGTCATTATCATCTTTTTGAAGAAATAATTTCGAATCCTAATTTCAATGTCGATATTGAGAGATCCCCACAGTTAAAAGAATTAATTGTTAAGAATAATTTTGCTGTCTTAAATTTAAAAGACTCCGTTAACTTCAAGCCTGTATTTTTAAATATTAACACAATATATGATGAATATTTTCCTTCAATGCCTATTAATTCAAACGTTTTAATTTATACACAGAGAGATTTAAAAAGTGAATTGAAGGATGAAAATTTTTATATATCTAGAAATATTGATGATGTATGGACTCAACCAATTAAGCTTGGTCCAAATATAAATAGTGAATATCGTGAAGGTTCATTGTCTGTTAGTTTAGATGGTAAAGATTTATATTTTACATCTTGTAACAGACCAGATGGATATGGTGGATGTGATATATATATATCAACATTAATTAATGAAACAACTTGGTCCAAGTCTATAAATATTGGGTCTAAAATAAATAGTAAATATTGGGACTCTCAACCATCCGTCTCTGCTGATGGTAAACTTTTGTTTTTTTCTAGTAATCGGCATGGTGGTTATGGTGGTTCAGATATATGGGCTTCAAGAAAAATAAATAATTCTTGGTCCGAACCTTTTAATTTAGGTCCTAAGATTAATTCATCAGGTGATGAGTATACTCCTTTTTTGCACTATGATAATAGTTCCTTTTATTTTTCATCTAAAGGAAAACCAGGTTTTGGAGGCTTTGATCTTTTTCTTGCCAGGATGAATAGTCAATTTAACTTTGATTCTATTATTAATTTAGGTTTTCCTATAAATACACATTATGATGAATCTGGTCTTATTGTTTCACCAGATGGAGAAAAAGCATATTTTAATTCTAATTCTAAAGGAAACCTAGATATTTATGAATTTAATTTACCTAAAAATATTCAGTCTAGTACTGTTGCAGTAGTTAATGGTTTGTTACTTGACTCGATTAATAGGAAAGGGGTTTCATGTAAAATTTCAATTATTGGTCTTGATGACGATTGGGAGTATCATCTAAATTCAGATAATTTAGGTCAATTTTCTTTCTCTATTCCTCCCAATTCAAAGTTTTCAATTACCGTGTTTTCCAAGTTTCATGATTTTTTTTCCTCCAATTATGAACTAAAACAAAATGAAACTTTAAAATCACTAACAATTCTTCTTAATAGATTGAATTTAGGTAACATAATTAATTTGAATAATATTTATTATGATTTTGATGATTTTTCTCTTGCTAAAAATTCATTATTAGAAATTCAAAAATTCGCTGATTATTTAATTTTGAATTCATCATTGGTTGTTGAAATAGGTGGTCATACTGATAATATTGGTTCTAAAAAATATAATTATCAATTATCCGATAAAAGAGCTAAATCAGTTTATAATGCATTATTAAATTATGGAGTTTCACCAAATCAGATGACTTATAAAGGTTACGGTTTTGATAAACCTATTAATTTAGATGATTCTGATGAGGCTAGAATAATGAATAGAAGAACAGAGGTTAAAATCGTAGGTTCATATGGAAAATAAAAAAATTCAAATAGTAGAGTGCCCAAGAGATGCAATGCAAGGTATTAATAAATTTATTCCTACTGAGGACAAGATAAATTATATCAATTCATTAATAAAAGTTGGGTTTGATATTATAGATTTTGGAAGTTTTGTTTCTCCAAAAGCTGTTCCACAAATGTCGGATACTTATAATGTTATTAGTCAGTTAAAAATAAATGATTCGACTTCATTGTTAGCAATTGTTTTAAATAAAAGAGGTATTCTTGATGCATCAAGTTTTGAAGAGATAAATATTTTAGGTTACCCACTTTCTATTTCAGAGATTTTTCAAAAAAACAATTCAAATATGGATATTAAATCTTCAATGTTATTTATTGATGAAATTTTAAATTTATGTGAGCAGAAAAATAAATCCTTGTTAGTTTATTTGTCTATGGCTTTTGGTAATCCATATAGTGAAGAATGGAATGTTAATATATTATTAGAAAAAATCAGAAAACTTTATCAAAAAGGTGTAAAGTCGATTTCGCTTGCAGATACAACTGGTCAGGCTTCTAGTCAATTAATTTCAGAATTATATTCTGAAGTTAATAGTAATTTCACTGATTTAGATGTAGGTTTACATCTACATTGTCATCCTGATGATGCAATTAAAAAAATAGAATCAGCATGGAGTGTTGGATGTAAAAGATATGATGTTGCAATAGGTGGCTACGGTGGTTGTCCATTTACTAATAGTTCCTTAATTGGTAATTTAGGTACAGAAAAAATATTGAATTTTATAGCCAAAAATAAGATACCTCATTCTCTTGATNTGTTGGCTTTTGAAAATGCTTATAATTACTCTAAAAAAATATTTAATTGAATAATTTTATTCTTTAATTAATTGTAAAGCTGTTTTGGCTGCATCTCTGCCTTTATTTCCCTTTTGTCCACCAGATCTTGAAAGCGCTTGTTGCAAATTTAAATCTGTAGAGACGCAAAAAATAAAAGGTATATCATATAAAATATTTAAGTCTTTAACTCCATTGGTGACTGCTTGAGAAATAAATTCAAAATGAGGTGTTTCTCCCTTTATAATACTCCCAATTAGTACTACAGCATCGAGATTGTTATTTCTCAATATTTTTTTACCTCCGTATATTAACTCAAAACTTCCCGGAACTTCAAGTGTATAAATATTCTTTTCACTAACTCCATGATCGGTTAATGTTTCAATGCAGTATTTATACATCATACTTGTAACATTGTTATTCCACAAGGATTTAACAATTCCAATCTTCTTCCCTTCACCATCATTATCATTTAATTGATAATTTATATCTTTTTCTTGTTTCAAATTAATTTAATTTATTAATATATTTTTCAATATTTTTTGCTTGAGATGATTCTGGAAAATTTGATTGAATTTTAAGATAGCATTCTTTTGCATCATTGAATTGTTTTTCCATTTCGTACAGATTGGCACATTTAATTAAAAATAAAGGTGTTGTTAACTTGTTGGGAGAAATACGAATAGCTTTATTATAATACTCAATTGCTTCTTGAGGTTGATTTAATTCTGAGAATGCATCTCCAATTGCAGCTTTTGCAATAGATAATAATAATTTATCTTCAGAATTATACTTGTCAAGTATTTGAATTGCACTTTCAAATTCTCCTAATTTTAAATGAGAAATTCCAGCGTAATATTTTGCTAAATTTCCAGATTTAGTATTTGAATATTTTTCACTAATATCAATCAAGCCAACATAGTCATCACTTCCGTTCAATGCAAGTTGGAATTCACCTTTTTCAAAATACTGTTCGCCTATAAATAACTGGTTTTGTGCTTCCTGGTTTCGAGGTTCTTTATAAAAATTTTTATAACCATAAATCACTATGAAAATAATTATTATTGCGCCAATAATAGACATTAGTATATTTCTATTATCTTCAATAAATTGTTCAGTTTTAGTTAAACCTTCTTCAATATTAGCTAATTGTTTATCAGTATTATTGTTTTTTTTCATAAAAAATTTATTTTGCAGTAAAATTAAGTTATTTTCTCATATTATTAAATATAAATATGATTTTAAATCTCATATCTTTAGTTAACTATAAAAACCATGAAAATTTAACAATTAAGTTTTCTAATTATATTAATTGCTTTTTAGGAAAGAATGGTGTTGGAAAAACAAATCTTCTTGATGCTATATATTACTTGTCTTTTTGTAAAAGTTATTATAGCCATATAGAACAAAATAATATTAGATTTCTAGAAAATTATTTTATGATTAAGGGAAGTTACATCGATGATTTTTCAAATCAATGTGTTGTGCAAGCTTCAGTTCAAAATAAACAGAAACAGATAAAATTTAATAGTAAAAAGTATGACAAACTATCAAATCACATAGGCAAAATACCACTAGTAATTATAACTCCAATGGATAGTAGTATCATTTTAGGTGGTAATGAGGAACGAAGAAGGTTTTTTGATAAATTTTTATCACAATTAGATCCCACTTATATAAATGAATTAATCACTTATAATAAAAGTCTCCAACAAAGAAATATACTGTTAAAAAAATATTCTTCGATTAAAGATGCTGATGAACTTTTATCTATTTATGATTCTAACTTNTGTGAATATGGAAATTCAATTTTCTCAAAGAGAAAGGAATGCGTTCATAATATTATTAAAGTAGTTCAAAAATACTATAAAATTATTTCGAATGGCAGTGAATCAATTGACATAGATTATCAATCTCAGCTACATTATGATGATTTTGCTCATTTATTGAATACTAGTATTAAAAAGGACCAATTTTTAACTTATACAACTAATGGGATTCATAGAGATGATTTTGTTTTTAAGATTAATAATTATAGTTTAAAAAAAACCGGATCTCAAGGTCAACAAAAATCATTTTTAATTGCTCTTAAGTTTGCATATTTTGAGATTTTAAAAGATATTTTACAAATTAAACCTATTTTATTGTTGGATGATATTTTTGACAAATTAGACTATGATAGGGTGGAGCAAATAATTCGTATTCTAAACGAAAAAGAATTTGGTCAAATATTTATTACTGATACTAGTAAAGATCGAGTTGATAAAATATTAAACAAAGTAGATATAGAGTCTAAGTACTTTATTTTTGATAAAAATGGCAATTATTATGAGGAACGCAAAAGTTAAAAAGATTAGTCAAGTAATCTCAGATTTTTTAAATAAAAAAAAAGGCTATGATAAAGAGATATTGTCACCAAAGCAATTATGGAGTAGAGTAGTAGGAAAACATGTCTTGTCAGAATCTCGAAAAATATATATTGAAAATAATTTATTTTATGTAACCATTAAAAATCCATATTTGAAATCTGATTTGATTGCACAAAAAAAAACAATACTTAATAGGTTAAAAGACCTTAAAAATAACCTGTCAGATGTGATTATTAGATAGTTTCTGATTTCTGAAAATGAAAATTAGATTCAATTTCAGCATTTTCATCACTGTCAGAACCATGGATTGCATTTGCATCAATAGATTTTGCGTATAATTTTCTTATAGTTCCTTCATCAGCATCTTCAGGGTTGGTGCTTCCAATAAGTTTTCTGAAATCTTCTACAGCATTTTCTTTTTCAAGTACTGCAGCTATAATTGGTCCTGAAGTGATGTATTTTATTAGATCATTGAAAAATGGTCTTTCTTTGTGAACTTCATAAAAGTCTTGAGCTTGTTGAGTTGAAAGTTTCCTAAGTTTCATTGCAATAATTTTAAAGCCAGCATTTTCGATATGAGTGATTATCTGTCCAGTATATTTATTTTGAACAGCATCTGGCTTAATCATGGTAAAAGTTCGTGTATTTTTCATTATTAAATTTTTGTTTGAATTTAATTAAAAAAATATGATATATCAATAAGATAATTTATATTATTTTTGTTTGATTAAACTTTTTATGGATTATCAGTTAGTTAAAAAAATTCTTTCTAAGAAAAAGAATATCGTCATTACCACTCATAAAACACCCGATGGTGATGCTTTAGGTTCATCACTAGCATTGCTAAGTGCCTTGAATGATTATCATAGTGTTCATGTAATTGTTCCTAATGAATTTCCTAATAATTTGCAATTTTTACCATTATGTGAACAGGTTATTGTTTATGAAACGGAAGTTAGTAAATCAAATGATTTAATTCAACAAGCAGATTTAATATTTTGTCTTGATTTTAATAAATTATATAGAACACATACAATGTCAGATTCTTTATCTGAAAGTTCTGCATATAAATTGATGATTGACCATCATGAAGAGCCAGATTTATTTTGTGACCAAATACTCTCTAATCCGTCTATTTGCTCTACTGCAGAATTAGTATATGAATTTTTAAATTCTATAAATGTTGCTTTGAATAAGAACATAGCAGTATCACTTTATACTGGTATTATTACAGATAGTGGTTCCCTTAAATATCCGAATGTTACTTCAAATACTCACTTAATAGTGTCTAAGTTAATGGAATACAATATTGACCATGCCTACATACATAGAAAACTTTTTGACTCTCAAAATAAATCGCGTTTTGAATTATTAAAGATTTGTCTTAATAATTTAAAGTTTTTTAAAAATGAAACAATTGCCTTGACGTATCTAATGGAAGATGATTTAATGTCATTTAATTATAAAAAGGGTGATACTGAAGGATTCGTTAATTTTCCGTTAAGTATTAAAAATATATATTTCTCTGCTTTTTTCGTTCAATTTGAAGATGGTATTAAGATATCTTTCAGGTCTCAAGGTGATTTTGATGTGAACTTATTTGCTAATAAATTTTTTAACGGTGGAGGTCATAAGAATGCATCTGGTGGATTTTTAAAACATAGAGACATGCAAGAAGCAATTAAGTATTTCACTTCATGTTTATAAAATATTAAAATTATGCGTTTACTAGTTTTCTTTTGGTTTTTTTTTATAATTGCGTGCAATACAAAACACCAAATACGTATTTCAGATGAAAAAAAGGATTATTTATCTGAGTTTTTTCTTGAGTCAAATAAGGATATTGTCAAATTTGAAGATTTTATGATAGACTCGTTAATTGAACTTTCTGGTCTTTTTTTCTTAAAAGATTCATCTGGCATAAGGATTTTAATTGATAATAAAAATAAGGTTCAAAAATTGCACAAAACACCCAAAGATGGTGATATTGTAGAAGTAGCTTATGATTGTATTCTTTTTGAAGAGCTTGAAAACTTGAGTCATTACTCTATGATTGATACAATTTTTTTTCAATTAGGATACTCAAAACAAATGCGGGGTCTCAATCATGCAATTAAATTACTAAAAATTGGCGAATCAGCAAAGATTATAATACCTTCGTACTTAGGTTTTGGTATGTCTGGTTATGGTAAAGAAGTTCCTCCATACGCAACACTTTTATTAAATATTAAATTACTAAATATTAAATCATGAAAAAAATTGCTTATTTTATTATTATCCTATCTAGTATCTTTTTTATATCTTGCAGTGCAACTAAAAATGACGATGGTATGTACGCAAAAATAATTACTAATAAAGGAGAAATCAATTTATCACTATATTATGATAAAACTCCACTGACTGTAGCAAACTTTATATGTTTAGCTGAAGGTTTAATGCCAGGTATTGAAAAGCCTTTTTATGATGGTTTAAAATTTCACCGTGTCATTCCTGACTTTATGGTACAGGGGGGGTGTCCATTAGGTAACGGCACTGGTGATCCTGGATATAAATTTGCTGATGAATTTCATGATTCTCTTCGTCATGACGGACCAGGAGTTTTGTCCATGGCAAATTCAGGCCCAAATACAAATGGTTCACAATTTTTCATAACACATAAAGAAACTCCATGGTTAGATGGTAAGCATTCAGTTTTTGGAAGAATTGATGCTGATGATGAAGCTAGTCAATCTATTATCAACTCTATTGAACAAGGAGATGTTATTGAAAAAATAACTATTCTTAGAGAAGGTAAGGTTGCTAGAAAATTTAATGCACTTGAAGTATTCAAAAACTCTCAATTAGAAGCCGAAAAGAAAGCTGATGAGCAAAAGAAACTTGATGAAGAAAGATTGATTGAAATTTCAAAAGATGCCACTGAAACAAGTAGTGGATTGCTTTATTTTATTTTAAGTGAAGGAAGTGGAGATACTCCTAAAGTGGGTTCAAATGTTTCAGTTCATTATTCTGGTTTTCTTTTAGATGGAACTAAATTCGATTCTTCTTATGATAGAGGTCAGCCTATTACATTTCCAATTGGTCAAGGAAGAGTGATTCCTGGCTGGGATGAAGGTATTGCTCTATTAAAAGTAGGTTCTAAAGCTAAATTCATAATTCCATCTGATTTAGCTTATGGTGAAAGGGGAGCAGGTGGTGTAATACCTCCAAACGCAACATTAATTTTTGAAGTTGAACTTGTAGATATTAAATAAATTTGAGAATGAAATATTTATACTTCTTTCTAGTTGGTTGCTTATTGACTTTTAGTTTTTTCGGATATTCTCAGTCTAATAAGTTAATTGCTGGTCCTATGGCATCCTTTGTCGATTCGTATGGTACTCAAATATGGTTTTTATTAACAGATGATGCAAAATCTATTGAATTTGATATAACAGATTATGAAAATAATAAATTATTAGAGTACGAATTTGAAGTAATTAATAATTATCAATTTGATGATTATATTCCTTTTACCGTAAATCTAGATAATTTATCTCCCAATAAAGAATATATTGCAAGAGTATCTATTGATAATGAATTTGTTAAAGAAATAGATATTTTTACTAAAAGACCCCATTTAGATGATGTTCAGTTTTTAGTTGGTTATGATCAAAAGAATACATCTCCAAGCTTATTTAATAATATGACCAAAACTAATTCTGACTTTATGATTTGGCTAGGTGGACACATTGATGTTCAAGAATCCTCATTATCATTTGACAAACTTTTTGAACGTTATGTTGACACTAGACAGAACAAATATTTGAATGATTTTATGATCTCTATGCCACAAATTGCTACGTGGTCTAGTCTTGACTGTAATTTCACAAGTCAACCTGATATTTGGAGTAAAAAACAATCTGACTACGATATATTTAAATTATTTTGGCCAAATTTCGTTAAAAAAACATATAATTATACGTTTTATGATTATGGGACTTATCAACGTTATACTTATAATGATTTAGATGTATTCTTATTAGATTCTCA
>NHIO02000049.1 GCA_002171975.2 Flavobacteriales bacterium TMED191 | reverse complement strand
TTTTTTATGTGTTTTATTGTCTGGCAATATTTTCATTGGTAAGCTATCAATATCTAATAATATTTTACTCCCTTTTATTGCTGAATTATTATATAGTATTAATAAAGATTTTAAGAAATATATTTTTTTTCAAAATGATCTTACTGATATTGATTTGTTAATTGCCACTGGTGATGATAATAGTAGTGAGCACTTTAATTATTTTTTTAAATCGATTCCAAAAATTATTAGAAAAAATAGAAATAGTATTTGTGTTTTAGATGGTTCGGAAACAAAAGATGATTATCGTAGTTTAATGAATGATTTATTGATGTATTATGGATTAGGCTGTCGTAATGTGTCAAAATTATATATTCCTATTCAACTAAATATAAATATTTTACAGCCTCATATTAAGAATTTTTTTAAATCAAAAATTCCTAATAATTATCTAGATAATTATTTATTTCAAAAAACTAAACATACTTTGAACAAAATAGATTTTTTAGATTGTGGTCATACATTATTAACTCCTTCTAAATATATTTCTTCACCTATAAGTGTTATATATTATGAGTCATATAATAATTTAAGTGTAGTTAAAAAACATCTTAAAGATAATTGTAATATTATCCAGTGTGTTGTTTCAAATAGTATTGTGTTTGATAGAATGTCTTCTTTTGGAAAGTCTCAAATGCCAGATTTAAAAGATAAACCGGATGGTGTAGATATTATACAATTTATTTGTTCTCATTAGATTGTTAATTCATCTCAAAGCAACCTAAGTCCGGATTGATAGTTCTATTTACACCATTTATATCAGTAGGCACGTCTTTTGAAATAAGTTCAGATCCCGCATCAATGGCAATTGAATTAGAGTCTAATTCAAAATTAAAGATTTCATAATCTGCAAATCCAATTTCGCCGTTTAATATATTTCCTTCAAATACTTCTTGGTTCCAATTATTCCAATAGTTAGTATCTAATTTTAAGAAACAATAATCTAGATTATAATTAAATATGGTGTTTTCGTTAGATGATTGATCAAAAAATATCTCATTTTCATTTGCACCAGTGATTATAGAATTACCAAAATCAGCACGGATTAAATCACGTTCTTGAATAATACCATTATTATCTTCATAATAATTATTCAAAAAAACGCTAGGTGTTTGTCTAGAATTAAAAGGCCAAAAGTTGGCAAATGTGCAGTGTTTAAATTCGTAGTGACCACCAATATTTAAACCAATTAATGAAGTGCCACAATTAGCAATTAACATATTTTCACCATATATTTTACTCCCTTGAGCAAGTAGGCCAATATCTGACATATTAAATATTATAGAATTTTTAATTGTTAATATCGGTGATGAAGGAAGACTATTGATATCATTGACACCATCAATATGAATGCCAGTTTTTCCATTTTTTATAATAGTATATTCAATAATATGATTGTTACTACCAGGAAGCATCCATATTTTGCCCCATTGTCCTGGAGTATTGCTGTAGTCAATGATACTATGACTGTCAGTTCGGTCACTTTGTATTGTAATAGGCATTGAAAGTGTCCCTACACTGTGAAGTGAACTCAGTGAATCAATTACAATCCATGCATTATTATGTAAATATAGCTCACAACCTTGTTGAATTTTTAAAGTAGCTCCATTCTCAACAATTACATCACCATATATTACATGTGGCTTGTCGTTTGTCCATTCGGTAAATTCATTAACTGAGTAGTAATAAAATTGTTCATTTATCAATTCAAGTGGTACATTAGAGAAAAAATTTGAGTATAGCATAGAATCAAGATTACTTGCTTGATGTTGTTGAAAATCTGGTAAACTAGAATGAAAATACGCATCTCGACCCCAAGCAACTAAATCTACGTCCTGTATTTTATTATTGTAATTAAAAATAATTGAATCAGTTTCAATTAAGGGACTATTTAATCCATTAGGATCTATTGTGACTTCTGCAAAGATATATAGGCTATCACCAGTTCTTAATAAGGTGTTCGCAATTGAGTGATTTGCTTCTCCATCAATATTTAATTTAAAAGAAGAACTTTCGCCTTGAGCAAGCGAGATATAATCGATATTTATATCTTCATTTAAGTTGTTGTAGACTTTTAAATATCTTGTGCTAGATCCAGTGGTTGTAAATACAGTGTCAAATAAGAGTGTGTCTACAGAAAAAGAAATGAAGTTATTAGCTGTGTTATTATTAAGAATATTCTGGTCTTTTGTGCAACCAATTGATAGAGTTATAATAATAATAAATAAATATCTCAATTTAAATAATTAAAAAGTGTTGATAATTACAAATATACTTTAACATTTTATAATCGATAAGAAAATTAAATTATTGTATTATTTTTATGATTCAATTTGATTATTTACATTTGCATTCCTTTTTAGGTAAAATACGTAAGCGTTATGAAAAAAAATATACATCCAGATAATTATAGATTAGTAGTATTCAAAGATATGTCTAATGGAGACACATTTGTTACTAAGTCTTGTGCTGACACCAAAGAAACTATTAAGATTGATGGGACGGAATACCCTTTAATTAAAAGAGAAATAAGTAGTACATCACATCCTTTTTATACAGGAAAGATGAAGTTAGTTGATACAGCAGGACGTGTTGATAAATTTTACAAAAAATTTGGAAAATCTTCATTATCAACTAAAACAAANACNCANTAGTAGAAGANNCANNAGTNNAAGACCCAGTAGTAGAAGACCCAGTAGTAGAAGACCCAGTAGTAGAAGACCNAGTAGTAGAAGACCNAGTNGNAGAAGACCCAGTTGCAGAAGACNCAGTTGCAGAAGACTCAGTTGCAGAAGAGCTAGTAGTAGAGGACCCAGTTGCAGAAGAGCCAGTAGCAGAGTCATCATCAGCGGAGTCATCATCAGCGGAGTCATCATCGGAAGATTCTTCAACAGTTAAATAATCTGCTAATAAATATAAATAGTAGATATTTTTTCTTAAGTCAATTATATGAATTATATTCTTTATGATCCTGAGGATATTGAGAACTTTTATCCTTTTACCCTAACACGTCCCTTGTGTCAAATGCGTGTTTTTGGAGGCACAATTAAAGAGCACTGGGAAAAGTATTTAGGATGTTCTGTTTCAGTATTAACTCGTCACCACTTGACATCAGTTTATCCCACACAATGGGATGTTAAAGAAAATACTTTTATTAATTCAAAGTATTTGCCAATAGAAAATATTGAAAATGAAGAGCTTTTTCAAAATTTTAGTGATAGAGTTTCACTAGAATTTGTTCAAAATAAATTTTCAGAAGACATCCTTCCAAAACATATAATAAAATCATTATTTAGTTTTCAATCAAATTTAGATATAATCTCTCAATTCCAATCTTACACTACTATTTTCAAAAGCAATATTGATTGTTCAAAAAACATCTTATTTGATGATAAGGATGGACCAATTTATATTGAAAAAAATGTAACCATTATGCCAGGTGTAATGATTAAGGGCCCAGTACACATATGTGAGGGAGCTACCATTAAAATGGGAGCTAAAATATATGGGCCTACTGTTATTGGACCCTATTGTAAAGTTGGAGGTGAAGTTTCAAGTAGTATTTTTTTAGGTTATTCTAATAAAGCTCATGATGGTTTTTTAGGAAATTCAATAATAGGAGAATGGTGTAATATTGGTGCGGGTACTAGTACTTCAAATTTAAAAAATGATTATGGTAGTATAAAAATGTGGAATTATCATCTTAACAAATTTGAAGACTCTGGTCAGCAGTTTTTAGGTTTGTTTATGGGAGATCATACTAAGTGTGCGATTAATACTTCTTTTAATACTGGAACAACTGTTGGTGTTAATTGTAATATTTTTGGTGTAGGTTTTCATAGGAATTTTATAAATTCTTTTTCTTGGGGGGGGAGTCAGGGTTTTAAAAAATATGATTTTAAAAAGGCAATCAATGTTGCAGAAAAGGTTATGTCAAGAAGAAATCATAAATTAACGAAGGAATATATTAGTATGTTGAAGTTTGTATATGAAATGTAGAAAATTATTGATATTCTTTTCATGTAATATTCTTTGGTACAATATTAGTAGATTTTTTTTAATTATATAATTATATTAAAATATGAATAAATCAATTTTGCAAAATTTATCTTTATCAGATTCTGATGACTTTACAGACCTAATACCTTTAATGTCTACTGATGATGAAAAAAGACTCAACTCTATCAAAGTTCCTAAGAATATTGCTATTCTACCCTTAAGAAACGCCGTGTTATTCCCTGGTGTTGTAATTCCAATTACTGTCAGCAGAGATAAATCTATTGAATTGATTAACAATGCCTATAAAAAAAAACAAGTAATTGGTGTTTTAGCTCAAATTAACCCTGATATTGAAGCCCCGGAGGCAAAAGATTTAAATCNTATTGGTACCGTTGCAAAAATCTTNAGATTATTTAAAATGCCTGACGGAAATCTAACTGTGATTATTCAAGGCCAAAAAAGATTTTCAGTTGTTGAGATTGTACAATCTTCTCCATACTTTAAAGCAGAAATTCAGCGTTTTCTT
Organism: Flavobacteriales bacterium TMED191; assembly: GCA_002171975.2. Taxonomy (NCBI): domain Bacteria; kingdom Pseudomonadati; phylum Bacteroidota; class Flavobacteriia; order Flavobacteriales; species Flavobacteriales bacterium TMED191. The sequence goes on along the minus strand of NHIO02000049.1, from coordinate 3,957 downwards.
GAAATAAAACCTCGAAGAACAAATCAAAATTTCAAAGCTCTAGTAGGTTCTCTAAGAGATGTGGCTTTAAAAATAATAAAAGAATCTCCCAATATTCCGTCTGATGCTAGTTTTGCTATTAACAATATTGAGAGCGATTCCTTTTTGGTAAATTTTGTTTCATCAAACATGAATTTAAAAGTGTCGGAAAAACAAAAAATGTTAAATGAACCAAAATTATTTGATAGAACAAAAATGGTTTTAAAGCATTTGAATAAAGAACTACGAATGCTTGAAATGAAAAATGAAATTCAATCCAAAGTTAAGTCAGAACTTGATGACCAACAGCGTGAGTATCTTTTAAATCAACAATTGAAAACGATTCAGGAAGAATTGGGTGGGAATGTGTTTCAAGAGGAAATTGAAAATATGCGAAAAACTGCTATGGACAAAAGTTGGAATAAAGATGTGGCCAATCATTTTGAAAAAGAAATATCAAAATTACAACGTATGAATCCTCAAGCTGCTGAGTACGGTGTGCAACGAAATTTTGTAGAAACATTACTGGATCTTCCTTGGGATGAATACACTAAGGACAATTTTAATCTTAAAAGAGTTAAAAAAATCCTAGAAAAAGATCATTATGGTTTAGAAAAAATTAAAGAAAGAATTATTGAACATTTAGCTGTTTTAAAATTAAAAGGAGATATGCGAGCCCCTATTATATGTTTACATGGTCCTCCAGGTGTAGGTAAGACATCGCTAGGAAGATCGATTGCAGAGGCATTAAAAAGAAAGTATATTCGTGTATCTTTAGGTGGAATGAGAGATCAGTCTGAGATAAGAGGGCATAGAAAAACATATATTGGAGCCATGCCTGGAAGAATTATTCAGTCACTAAGAAAATGTGGTTCTGCTAATCCTGTTTTTGTTTTAGACGAAATTGATAAGCTTTCACGAGATAGTTTTGGCGACCCTTCTTCGGCTATGTTAGAAGTTTTAGATCCTGAACAAAATAAAGAATTCTATGATAATTATTTAGAGATTGGCTTTGATCTCTCAAAAGTTCTTTTTATCGCAACTGCAAATGATATATCATCTATTCAGCCTGCTTTAAGAGACAGGATGGAGATGATTAATATTTCTGGATATAATATTAAAGAAAAGGTTCATATTGCAAAAAATCATCTATTTCCAAAATCATTACAAGAACATGGAGTAAGAGATAATATAGAACTTAATAAATCTTTACTAGAATATATTATTGACTCATATACTAGAGAATCTGGTGTTAGAGGTTTAGATAAAATATTAGCTAAAATTTCTAGGAGTATAGCGACTAAAATTGCTATGTCCATTAAAGTTAAAAGTAAATTAGAAGTTGATGATATAGAAAAAATCCTGGGTATTAAAAAATACAATAAAGAAGTTTATGATAATAGTCAATTTGTTGGTGTTGCAATTGGTTTAGCATGGACTCCTGTTGGTGGAGATATTTTATTTATTGAATCAAGTTCATGCGAAGGAAAGGGTAAGTTAACCATTACTGGAAATTTAGGTAAAGTAATGAAAGAATCTGCAATTCTAGCACTTGAGTACTTAAAGAAAAATAATTCAAGATACAATATTGAAAGTGGTATATTTAAGAATAGTGATTTTCATATTCACGTCCCTGAGGGAGCTATTCCTAAAGATGGGCCATCAGCTGGAATTACAATACTAAGCGCATTGACTTCTTTGATTACTAATAGAGGGATAAAAAAGTCGTTAGCTTTAACAGGCGAGATAACACTTAGAGGTAAGGTGTTGCCAGTTGGAGGTATAAAAGAAAAAATATTGGCAGCTCATAGAGCCAGTATTAAGCATATTGTTTTATGTAAAGACAACAAAAAAGATATTAAAGAAATTAATGCATCATATATTAGGGGTTTAAAGTTTCATTATGTTGATTCAATGGATCAGGTGCTAGATTATGTTTTATTAAAAAAATAATTACATGTTTTAAAAAAATATTTCATGAAAAAAATTTTAATTTTTTTTTTATTTTTCTCTCACCCTTTATTAGCACAGTTGGGAGGGGGTAATTCATTTTCATACTTAGAACTTAACACATCTCCAAGGTCTACTGCGCTTGGTGGTTATTTAACCTCAGTTTCAGACGATGATATAAATAATGGTGTCTATAATCCAGCTTTAATAAATGAATTAATGATCAATAATCTAAGTATAAATTTTACAAATTACTATTCAGATATTTCATATGGAGATGTTAGCTATTGTTTTAAAATTGAAGACTATAAATTTATCTCTTCTTTTAAATTCATTGATTACGGTCTGTTTACTGAGACAAATGAATTAGGTCAACAACTTGGTCAATTTAGTGCTGGAGAGTATGTCTTTTCTACAGGTACTAATAAAATGATTGATTCGACATTTTTTGTTGGTGCAAATTTAAAGTTTGCATATTCATCCTTATATCAATTAAATTCCCTAGCCGCTCTTTTAGATTTAGGGTGTACTTATTTTCACCCAAAATCTAATTTAGTTGCAAGTCTTTTAATTAAAAATATTGGATATCAGTTTGACACATACTATGATGATCAGCGAGATCTTCTTCCATTTGAATTTATTTTTGGCATATCAAATAAATTAGAACATATGCCTTTAAGATGGCATTTGACTTTTCAGCATTTAGAAACACCTGATTTATCTTTTGATAATACAGCCCAATCTGATTTTATAGATAGTAATACATTTTTTAATTCTGTTCTCAATCATCTTGTATTAGGTGCAGAATTTTTAATACATAAAAATGCTAACCTATTTGTAGGTTACAATAATAAAATAAGAAATGAAATGACTATTGAAAATAGAAGAGGTTTGGTTGGTTTCTCAACAGGATTTTCAATCAAAATTAAAAGATTTAAATTGACTTATTCTGTATCTGCTAATCACTTGTCTAATGCAATAAGTACTTTTGGAATAACTAGTAGATTAAAGAAATGATTGAAAAAATTATAATAGCAATTGATGGTTATTCTTCAACTGGCAAAACTACTTTAGCTAAAATGTTATCCAAGTATTTGGATTATAAACATATAAACACTGGTGCTATGTATCGTGCGGTAACTCTACATGCTTTACGTAATAACTGGATTCTTGATTCAGTTGGTTTTGAAGGGATTAAAAAAAAATCAATCTTAAAATCTTTGGATTTGTTGAAATTTGAATTTATTCTTAATGAAAAGCAATTCTATCAGATTTATTTAAATAATGAAAATATAGATAATCAAATTCAAGATCCTTTAGTAGCTAAATATGTAAGTTTTGTTAGTAGATTTCCTGAGTTAAGAAAAAAAATTGTTACTGTGCAGCAAGAGATGGGTAGAAATGGAGGTGTTGTTATGGAAGGTCGTGACATCGGCTCAGTTGTCTTTCCATCTGCTGAATTAAAGTTATTTATTACAGCTTCATTAGAAGTTAGAGCAAAAAGGCGATACAATGAGTTATTAAGTATGGGGGTTAGTATTAGTTATTCAGAAGTTTTAAAAAATTTAGAAACAAGAGACTTTCAAGATTCAACCAGAAGAAATAGTCCACTTATTAAAGTTGAAGATGCAATTTTAATTGATAATACATCTTTAAATACTTCAGAACAATTTAATTATGTTTTGAGATTACTTAAGAGTAAATTTAATTTTTTATAAAAAAAAAGTTATTTATTGTTTTTTATATAAACATAATATGTATATTTGCCTCCCTCTAAAGTATTTAGAGTTCGTTAAGAACTGATATAATAGAGTTATTCGATCATTGAAAATTTAGGAAAAAATAAGGTAAGTGTAATAAACAACCTTTTCTTTTCTTTTTTGAAACATTCTTGAGACAAAATTTTTTTAAAACTTTTTACAATGAAGAGTTTGATCCTGGCTCAGGATGAACGCTAGCGGCAGGCCTAACACATGCAAGTCGAGGGGT
>NHIO02000048.1 GCA_002171975.2 Flavobacteriales bacterium TMED191 | reverse complement strand
GGACTAAATACTGCACGATTAACTCTTGCAAGGTAAGCATCATAATCTTCTCTTGGTTCTAAAGGTAAAAACGCTTCGCTATTTTCTCTTAAATATTCTGTACCCTCACTAACAGCTTTCATTATTTCCCAACCCTTAATCATGTCTAATACTGCACGATTACGAGTAAAAGGACTATCACTACCACCCATATAGGATGTGGCAGTAACACTGGTCTTAAACATTCCTGGTAATGCGTAAGTCATTTTTTAGGGCATCTCCATTTGCTTAATGCTAACGCTTTTCTTGTCGGGTCACCATTAGGTTTTTTCATTGGCCCTTTCATCCCACCCATTCTTGCACAGAATGAATTTTTTCTTGCTTTTTCAGTTTTAGTTAAACCAGATTTTTTAGTTACAGGTCTTTTTAATTTACTACCTGTTTCTTTATTTATTTTATCTCTGCCTTTTTTAGTAAGACCACCAGTTTTACTCTTGTGTTCTTTTCTTAATTTCACTTTTTTCTTTTTTACAGGCATTGCTTTCTTACAACTATTTTTTCTTTTTCTTAGCTGTTTTTGCAGCCTGTTTAAAAGCAGCAGAGGTTGGGGCTCCTTTACTACCTACTTTTCTCATCTTTTCGCCACTACCAGCTTTAATACGCTTCTTTTTTGCGTTGATATTGGCATATAGCCCTTTTTTCTTAGTCACAACTACACCTCTTCTTCTTAGTTCCTTTCTTTTTCTTCTTTTTACCCTTTGGTTTCATAGAACCGTAATGTCCAGGCATAATAAAAAGTNTCTCTTAGTATATTCTAAACGAAGTTTGGCCTAGTGTCTCTGGCTTCGCTAAATTAAATTGCTGCAAACATAAATAACCGAAAGCATCAAAAGCGTGGTCAACCCCTAGATTTTTGTTAGGCATCCCTGTATTTGGTGCGTAAGTTAGCGTACGAAGGGATTTTATTAACTCTTTACATCGAGGATGNATAAATGTTCTACGATTTCCAGCTGCATCATATAAAGCTGTATTCACCGCAGTAATTTTATCCCGAATCTTCCAGGGAGCTTTCGGGCTGGACACATTAAAACCACTCCTTCTNAAAATTGTGTGATCCGTAAGACCAANACCACTTGTTTTTCGAGCACCACCCGTAGGGTCGGGACACGTTATTACTCGTCTGTCCACCCCATACCTATTTACGACTTCTTCCGCAAAATCCCATGTAGTTGCACCCCCTCGTAAGATGATTTCGTCAAAAACATACAGATTTTCGTTACTTTTTACCGCACATATGCCACAAAGAGGGTCAACGTTGAAATCTACCCCCATATATAGTGGCAACATATGTAAATCTGCTGCTTCATCCGATATATTCTCNTCATCAAAGCTAACTGCCACTAATCCAGTCAGATTTTCAAAGCTTGCTTCAAATTCTTGCCTAAATGTACGATTATCTAACTGCCCCCTAGCTGCTTCAACCTCAGTACTCGGAACATTACCCCCCTCAATCGTAGTAAAACTCCATCGCTTCCAATCCCCACTCTCATCTTCAGGNACATAACACCATAAATCGTAAAACCAACTTGCCGTNCCATCAGGAGTTGAAATGAATAGTGCCCATCCTTGTTTATCTGCTAANGCAGGTCGGATTACTTCAGACCATACCGCTCTGTCCATGAACGCAGCTTCGTCTAATACAACTCCACTTAAACTACGACCTCTTAATGCCATCGCATTCTCTGTTCCCTTTAACTCAATAGTTGATTCATTCACTAATTCCAACTTCAGATCTGTCTCATTCTTACTTTTAACCCACTGTTTCGGTACTAACTTCTTAAGAGTCTTCCATGCAATATCCTTTGCCATTCGATAGGTAGGAGCACAATAAAAATATGTTTCTCCAGGCTTTGCAATAGCTCCTTTCAATAACTCAACACAGCTTAAATAGCTTTTTCCAAACCTTCTTCCAGCTACCAACACCCTAAACCTTTCTTCAGCATTAAATACCTGTCCTTGTGCCCACCTTAATGTTAACGGTTCTGCTACTGCCATATAAAAATAATAACCCCTTTTATCATANCAGCAACTTATTTCGTGTTGTATCAGCAGGTTCCNNGCCNCANGGTNAAATAAAAAANATTTNNCTGAACCCTCCCCCCTATGTAAAGTTTTGTTACAAATAGAGGATATACACGTATATTATAGGAGATCTCTGTTATAATATAAGAGTAGGGACGAAAGGAACTACGAAACTTGAAAACTTAATTAATTTTTCTGCTATGGCAAAACCTTCAGCACGTTACACCTTCTCAGGTGTAGAAACTCTCAGTTTTACGTCCCATGATGTTAGCGTTCGGTTCTCAGATGGTGACTCTTTAACCGTTGACTTCACACGAGGTCAAAACGGTTTGAAGATGGTACACGAAGAGTGTCGAGACTTCCTTAAATGGTACGGCAAGCGAGACATGGACGAGCTAAAGAAAACCTTTAAAGCTCTTGAAGAAATCATCAAGGAAGAGGCCAAATTATCATGTTCACAAGATTGATAATCATAAGCATGACCTCTTCAACTCTCGGTGATATGCACTCTGACGAATACACAAGCTTGTCAGAGTGGCAGCACTTCGTAAACGATGAAGCCCAAGCTAGAGGAATAGATCTCAAAGACGAGCAAGCAATTGAAGACCTCGATGAGGAACTACAAGAGCAAGCCCAAGACCACCGAGACTACCTCGAAGCTGAAGCTTACGAAGACTCAATAGGCCACTAACAATGGCCTTCCTTGATTCCTATCAGGAGACAAGGCTAGATGAGATAGAGGAGGAACTCTTTATAGAGTCTCCTCTAGCTCCTAACCTTAGACTCAAAGCTTACGAACTTTTACTAATCGAACTTTATTCTTAAACGCTATGAAATTTACAATCGGTTATTTGACATTTATGTCAGTAATTATGTTATTAATCGGTACTTGGTCGGCTCACAAAGTCGACTCAATAACCGACTACTCCACAATTAATTGGGAGATGACCAAGCCATGACTTACAACGGTTGGACTAACTACGAGACTTGGAATGTCGCCTTATGGATGGACAATGACGAGATCTCGTACGAATTGGCTAGAAGTTCCAAAAACTTCTCAGAATATCGCAAGAAACAAAACTTGCGAGCCGAGCCACTCACGGGAGACAATGTAAGCCTTTTTGATGATAACCTCAACATCAAAGAGCTAAACGAAAAAATTAAGGAGCTGGGAGCCTAGCTCCCCTCCTCTTTCACTTTTACTGCTATGTTAAAACTTAAAATTAATTCCGATAACCAGGCATTTGACCAGGAAGGCCAGGAAGTCGCCAGGATACTTCGAGACCTGGCTAATAAACTTGAACACCTGGACGAACTCCAGGAAAGCCAGCTACCTTTGAGAGATCTTAACGGGAACACGGTTGGATACTACCAGACCTGGACAGACCAGGGCAAAAGCCAGGGAGCGGTGATCAGTTCACCTTACCAGGAGTGGAGGGCTTAGTCCCTCCCTTTTTTTTACCAGGGTATAACCAGGACAAGACCAGGTAAGCTTATAAACTGAATGAATTTTTCAGCTGGGCAGCAAAACTGAATGCAAAAATCAAGTTATATAAACTGAATGTAAAAAATTGAATGCGATTTTCAGCTGACTTTGTCAACTGAATGTAAAAACTGAATGAAAAATTGAATGGTTATTCCTTGCTTTCGATTTGAATATTTAAACTCGGTGGCATATTTACATTTACCGCTTCTTGAGTCTCACCGTTTGCACGTCCCAAAGAATCTAAAATCATATGTGCTGTCTGTAATTGTCCCTTTTTTAATGCTGCATTGAACAATCTTTGTCTCATACTATGCAAACGAGAAAGTATGTCTACACGATCTCGTTCTAAATCCGTTGAGTTCCATGCGGTTACGGTTTTCCAATCTGCCCAAGCTGTTTTTTCGGAGATACTTTCTCTTTGTGCGTGTTGTAAAACTAATTGTCTAGTGGAAAGACCGTCTAATTGTTTTGTATAAAGTCTTTGGCAACGTTGTTCAATATGACTTTTAGGATTACGTTTACCATAGATATTTTTAATAGACTCCATACTATTTTTTGAAACCATTTCCAATAAAAAAGAGGTATTAAATTAATAATACCTCGTAAGTCTTGTTATGTGAAAAGAAATTAAGAAATGAGTTCGTAATTCATTTGACAAGAAAAAAAGAAATCATATGTTTTATTGACTTTATAACCTAAATTAATAAGTCTCATATGTTCTTGATCAGCTTTTTCGATTGAGTCTATAGAATTATGACTATAGATTCGAGTAATAAATTTTTTCATTGTGTCACCTTTTCCATTTGTGCTATAAATCTTTGTTCGTTAAAATCCCAAATTTCACCTAATTTCATATCTTCTAAGAGATAATCTTTAATTTGATTAAGGATTGCATAACCCAAAGACCTTTCATGGTTGATATGTTCACAAGATTGATAATCATAATTATTGACTATCCCAACTAAATAACCGCTTTCTTTTTTGTCGATCCAATAAACAACAGAGTTAGAAAGTCTGTAAATGTAAGAATCTCTAAACATATCAGTTGGATTAGAATATCTAGCATTTAGTGAGTTTTTGTTTTCTCTTAATAAAGTATTGAAAACTAATTCATATAAATCATTATGAGAATTTTTCAAAAGTTTTTCATAATGCTCATCAATATGATGTTCAAAATCAGCATGAAGTCTCAAAGGATCTTTACAATCAGTTCTAGTTTTGTAATAGGATTCTTTATAACAAATTCTCATAGCTCTTTTATAAGCTTGAGCTTTTGAGGGATCGTCCCAAGACTTACCACTTTTAATAAACCAATAAGTAGACAATGCGTTGAGAGTATCGTCCGAACAAAGGTAAGCTGACATTTTAGTAACCTCCTCTGTTTCTTGCTTGCATTGCTTGAGTTTGTTTTAAAGAAGGACGAGAAGAATTTTTCTTTTTCTTTTCATCAAATTTTTTGAACTCAGCTTTTACATCATCAATAGAATTGATGGAAGTTTTAGAAAGATCAACGGAATGAGAGTTGCCGTTAAGATCTGTGATTTCCCAAATAGGCATAGCGATAAAAGTAAACTACTCTTATATTATAGCAGTTATTTCTTAGTATTAGCAATGATTTTAGAAAATTTTATTNATTTTCCTTCATTTGAAGCTTGCTTGAAAATATCTAATAATTTAATTAATCTTTGTTTTCTTTTTATAGAATATTGTGAATGTTTTATGAAAGAAACAATAGTAGCTAATAAAAACCATTGATCNCTGAATGAAAGATCAATTTGATTTGGATTTGGTTGATCTTGTTCATTTTGATTTCTCAATAATAAATCTTTAATTCTACCCATAATTGAATGTTGCATTAACTATAAATATGCTAGTATATTAATGTAGTAAATGTCTAGTGCCTATGGTAAATTCAAGACGTTCCAATAGTATAAGGTCAAATGATCTTGAAAGGTTGAAACGTCTCTTAGATTTAGGAATAACACCAAAAGGTGTTCGTGCTTATGCCCAAAGTACATTTAATGTATCAAGACAACAAGCACACCGAGATACCGTCAAAGCAATGGTTGATCGTTCCAAAGATAAAAGGGTTAAACCTTCAAACAATGACCATAAGAAAATGATTGCTTCGGCAATGAATCTTCTTTTTCAAAGTATGCTCAAAGCTGAAACAGATAATGACCCTAGTGCATTAGCTAGATTAAGCAAAGAGATACGAGAGCTATCAAAGCTCATTCCTGATTTTTCTGCTTCACCTGATCCTGAATGGGATGATGAAGAATACACAAGTTTTGAAAAATCTGTCTCATAAAATTATTATTTTTTTCTCACAAAACGCTATGACAACATCAAAAAGACAAACAGTCAATCTCGAAAACGATCCACTATATAAGGATAAAAAGGATTGGTCACAAAGATTTAAAAATCTAGTTGGTAAAAGAATCGTTAGTGTTCGTTACCTTACTAAAGAAGAAACAGATGCAAGCGGTTGGTATTCCGCACCAATCGTAATTGAATTAGAAGATGGACAAGCATTAATTCCTCAACAAGATGATGAAGGAAATGATGGAGGTGCATTATGGATTGCAAATTCAAAATGTTTAGATGATCTTATTCCCGTAATTAGAGGTTAATTAAAATGCCAAATTGGACACAAAACGAAGTTACGTTTTCTTCAGCAAAAACAACAAACATTGAAAAAATAAAAGAGATCTTTGAAAAAGGATCTCCATTTGGTCAGCTTATTAAAGAACCAAATTGGCCTACCGTTCCATTAAAAGGAAATGAATCAGTCAANTNTTNTAAAGAGAAATCTTTAGGTAAAAAAGGAGAGCTACCGATCATTGAAGAGTTTAAATTAAACAACGGAGAAGTAATGACGTTGCATAAATTTAAATCTACAAATGAACAAGATACTAGATGGTATAGTTGGCGGTTGGAAAAATGGGACACCAAATGGGATGTTCCAAAAGATGATATTGAAATTACTGAAATTAACAATGGTTCTATTGTTATTGGTTTCGATACCGCATGGTGTCCACCCATTGCTATATATAAAAAACTTAGAGATACATTTAAAGATGTAAAAATTGCATGGTGGGCAATAGATGAAGATGATGATACTAACGGAGAGGGGTACTATCTAACATGAAAATTACAAATGATGAGCAAGCATATCTCCAAGCATTAGTTCTTGCAATTACCGCACCAAATGATGAAAAATCTTTAGAGTGCCAAAAAATTGCAGCATCTATTGAACCTCGTTTAACCGAGAAACAAATAGATTTATGCAAAAAAGGTATAGAAGTTTGCATGGAGTTATTATGAAGCTTGAAAAAATTTATGAAGAACTTAATTCTTTCATAGAAAAAGAAGAAGAACTTATTTCTAGTTGGCCTTGTGATTCTGAATATAACGTTCCAACATGGAATGATATATATGATGCATTGGAGATTCTTGATTCGATAATTAATTACGAACCAAGTGATGAAGAATTAGAAGCATATAATAATTCTTATTCAGATCCACCTCATGTTGTAAATCAAAAAATGTTGGAAATGAAAAGTGAATCACATGGGAGAAAATTTATATGAAATCATTTGAAATTACTTGTGCTGAAGTTAATTATTTTGTTATTGAGGTTGACGCACCAACCGCAGAAATAGCAAAAGAAAAAGCTAAGAAAGATATTAATTCTTTTGAAGTTTTAAATGAATTTACTTCCGAGTGGGATTTTGATGAAATTAAGGAGATTTCTTATGAAACTTAAAGAGTATCAACAAAAAAGGGCATCACTTGATGATGCCTACCTACTAGGTGATATTTCATTATCTGATTATGCTAGAGATTCTATAAATCTTGACTTCAAATATAATCAATTTATGTATGAAGATGAGAATTATAAACAATACAAAGAAATCACTTCCCCAAATCGTAATGGTTTGGAGGAGGTTATTTTCGTTCCAATGAAGAAAAACTCTAAGTGTAGGAGAAATGGAAAATTAATTAAATGTCCTAAATGTGGTAAAACTCAAAAAGTTTATCATCTTGCATGGTCAGCTTTGAATTGTCAAAGTTGTTCATGGATGTCTAACAAAATGGATTGGCTTATCGAAAGAGGTACACATGAAAAGTGAACATTAAGATTTCCAGCTGAACAAAAATTATCCAGGTTTTTTCTAGGTAAAATTTGCCTGGACAATTTCCTGGTGTTTTTTATTTTAATTTATTATATTTTTCAATTCTTTCTTCAAATTTTGACATTGCCCATGATAATTCATATTCATTCATAATTCTTACTTGAATGGCTCCTTCGTCTTTTGCAATTATGATTGCAGCTTGCTTTGCTTGAATGCCCGTTAAGTGTTTTAATCCTAAATTATATGCTCCGAGCTGGCAAAAATAATCTTCCANATACTTATCAGGNTTNTCTTTNNNCGAACCAGTTGTNTTAAAGTCAGTGATAGTAAGCTTTCCGTCTACATCAAGTAAACAATCTGCCGTACCAGCAAACCCTAATGGGTGATAAATACTAAATTCTATACTATGAATGGAAGTTATTGATCCTCCATCAATCCAATTTGCCAGACCTCTGGCGTGCGGTTCTGCCAACCAATGTACTTTAGGGGCCGTTCCCTTCGCCTTTTTGATTGCCCACTCCGTAATGCTTTTCGGAGATCTCGCCAATCCGTCTTCGTAAGTTGTCCAAGAATTTCGTTCATTGCAAGTGTTCCTNATAAGTTTTGATGCTGTTTTTAAAATATATTCACAATGTGAATGGGCTTTTGTTCCTCTGTTTGCTGCTTGCTTTCTTATGCTTTCATTTCCAGGTCTTGCTAACCACTTTGCTAAAAATTCTTTATCTTCTTTTTTCTTTGTTTCATTTAAAATATGAGTTACTGAATGGTATTCTGTACCTTCTTTATCTCTATAGACTCTGAAGTTTCCTCCGTCTATTCGTTCCAATGATTTATGTCTTAGAACTGCAAGAGCGTCCTGTTTATCNACTCCATCTATTGTTAGTTGCATTTTTNAATATACTTCCCCATTATGATTCTATACTAAAATGAGCCATTTGCAACCTCTTCATCGGTAATATCTATCCATTCTCCAGATTTAAACTCAAAAATAAGTTCGTGGTCTGGTTCATAATATATCTGACCTTCGTATGGGTCAGCTGGTAGTCTAATTCTTATCATTTTTTCTTTTTGGTAAGAGTTTGTTTGTTATATTGTTCAGCGTGTTCTTTTTCAATATTATGTAATTTTTGTATTAATTTTCCTACTTCAGTATGCCGTTCATAATCGCTAAATCTATGTGTTTGAAAATCATATTCAAGAGTTCTTAAACAACTCCTCAATAGTCTTAATTCTTTGTAAGTACATTTAATTATGTACTCATCGTATTTTACTTTCATATTAAATAAAAAAAGTTTGGGGCTTACAGGTTGCTTTGCTTACTGGAAAAGGCTATGACTTCCTCTTAGAAGTTGTGGTTCTTCTCCGTCCTCGATGGGAACTCATATCAGCTTTCAAATATGTTTGCAAATGCTCCAACCACGCAGCACCCGTCACATTGAAAGGAGCAGCAAAGTTAGGTAGCTAAACCTCTAACTACTAACCTTGCCCAAACATTACTAATCTGTCATCTCTTCTAGTGGGTTGCCACCTACAAGTAAATTCTCTAAATAGAATCCTTCTTTCATCCTTGCATCATATGCTGCTT
>NHIO02000047.1 GCA_002171975.2 Flavobacteriales bacterium TMED191 | reverse complement strand
ATAATTGATCTTTTATTAAATTCTCTGAAACGAGTTTCTATATTTTCAAACCAAACAACTAGACAAATAAAATTTAAAATTCAAGGCAGTGAAATTAATATTTCTGGTGAAGATATGGACTTTTCTAATAAAGCAAATGAACAATTAAAATGTGAGTACGAAGGTCAAGATATTGAAATTGGATTTAATGGAAAATTTTTAATTGAAATACTAAATACACTTGAAACAAAAAAAATTAATATGTATTTCTCAAGTCCAAGTAAAGCTGCAATAATTAAGCCAGAAAAAACGAAAGAAAATGAGAATATACTAATGTTAGTAATGCCTGTAATGTTGAATAACTAAAGAAATAGGTGCGGAGAAGGAGGGATTCGAACCCCCGGTACCTTGCGGTACAACGGTTTTCAAGACCGCCGCATTCGACCACTCTGCCACTTCTCCTAATATGTTAGTGGTCTGGCAAAATTAAATATTTTTTTTAAAAAACTAAGAGAAAATTAATGAAACATATAATATATATAGTATTATTTCTAATCTCCTTGTTACCAATGTATGTGTTATTCATGTTTAGTAAGATAATAAATTTAAGTAATAAGTTTTTTTTTTATTATAGATATAATATTACTTTAAACAATATAGAAACATCATTTCCTAATCTAAAATCATCCCAGTGTAAAGAGATTTTTCAATCATTTTATAATCATTTTTTTAATATTATTCTTGAAACAATTAAATCACTATCAATAAATAAAGAAAGTATTCTTAAAAGAGTAAAAATCAATGATTTAACGAAATTAAAATCAAGTATAAAAAACAAAAAAAATATTGTAATACTATGTGCTCACTACGGCAATTGGGAATGGTTATTCTTACGTTTAAGTTTAATAAATAATATTAATATTAATGCGATATACCAAAAACTATCTAACAAATACTTTAATGAAATAATAATAAAAATTCGAACAAAGTTTGGTGGACAAATTATTTCTAGCGACAAATGGAAACAATTCCTCTTAAAACATAAAACTCGAAGTACATATCTATTTGTAGCTGATCAAGTTCCTCAAAATAATATAAATGGAAAACGATTTAATTTTTTAAATAAATCTACTCTATTCCATGTTAGTCCAGAAAAAACTGCTAAATTATTGGAAGCAGAAGTTTATTATGCAGAAATGCTAATTGAAAAAACAGGGTACTACAATGTTAATCTGATTAAATTGTCATCAGAAAATGTAACAAAAGAGTATACCAAATTATTAGAAAAAACAATTAAAAACAAGCCAGAATATTGGCTCTGGAGCCATAATAGATGGAAAAGATAAAGGAAAAAGTTGGAATTTTTATTTTAAACTACAATGGGCTAGTTTGGCTAAAAAGAACTATCCCAAATATTGTAAAACATAGTACTCAACATGACATTATATTAATAGATAATCAGTCAACTGATCAATCTGTAGATTATATAAAAGTTAACTTTCCTAAAATTCAAATAAAAATTAACAAAAAAAACTATGGATTCTCTAAAGGCTATAATCAAGTTCTTTTAGAAAAAAATAACTATGACTATTTTATTATAATGAATAATGATGTACATGTTACACATAATTGGATTTCACCATTACTTTTTACAATCAAACAAAAAGGTGCTAAAATTGTTCAACCAAAAGTTAAAAACATAAAACTTGAGTATACTAAACAAAATGGTACTGAAAATTATATTAAAACAAATTTTTTTGATTATGCTGGTGGTAGCGGTGGTTACTTAGATATAATGGGTATTCCCTTTTGTAGAGGAAGAATTATAAATAAATTAGAAAAAGACATGGGTCAATATGACGATACTAAAAAAATATTTTGGGCATCGGGCTGCTGTTTCATGATTTGCAAAAAAACCTTTCTAGAACTTAATGGGTTTGATGAAGATTTTTTTATGCATCATGAAGAAATTGATTTATGTTGGAGAGCACAAAAAAACAATCAACCAATATTCTGTTGCCCAGACAGTACAATATTCCATTTTGGCGGGGGAACAATAAAGTATAACAGTCCTCTGAAACATTACTTTAATCATAGAAATAGTCTACTTTTATTAATAAAAAACATGCATTTTAAATGGCTATTTCCAATATTGTTAACCAGAATAATATTTGATTATTTAATAATATTTTTCTTCCTAATTAAAGGCAGTATATTTTTGATTAAAAAATTTGATTTTTCAATAATAAAAATACCTCTATTTATAATAATCGCTCACTTCAGTTTTTTAATGTTACTACCGAAATTTATATATAAAAGAATGCCTATAAAAACTGGTTTTTTATATCCAAAAAGTATTATAATTGAATTCTTTTTAAACAAGAAAACTAAGTTTTCTCAATTAAAAAAGTTTTGATCTTTTATTTAAATATGCTAACAATATCTTATTGAATCCAGCTTCAATAGGAGATTGAACATAGTCAATTTGATACTGATGGCATTTCATTTCTAATTGTGCTTGAAATTCATTAAATAATTTTAAATATTCTGATTTATAATTAACCGGATTTAAATTAATTCGATCGTCACTTTCTAGATCGTAGAATGTAGAGGGACGATTAGAAAAGTTAAACATTTTTTCAGTCTCATTATGATAGACGTGAAATAAGATTACCTCATTTTTTTTATATCTTAAATACTGCATTGCATCAAATAAATTCTTAGTATAAGACTGAGAAAAATTTTGCATGTCGCTAAAAATAATCACTAAAGATCTTCGATGTATCTTTTCAACAAAATCAGTAATTATACTTGGAAAATCAGTTGTTCTTTTATCTTTTAAAGATGAAATCTGTAGTATATTATCTAACTCGCCTAATAATCTATAATAATGAGATTTTGTACTTTTAGCATCAGTAAAAAAATTAAGCTTATTTGTAAAATAAGTTAAGCCAAATCCATCACGCTGTTTACGAAACAAATACATTAAAGAAGCTGCAGAATAAACTGAGAAATCTAATTTAGATGGTATGTCTCCATGTTTATATAACATCGAAGATGATGTATCTAATAATAAATGACATCTTAAATTAGTTTCCTCCTCAAATTTTTTAACAAAGAACTTATTTGAACGAGCATATAACTTCCAGTCAATATTTCTCATTGAATCTCCAGGATTGTAAAGTCTATGCTCAGCAAATTCNACTGAAAATCCNTGGTAAGGGCTTTTGTGNAANCCTGTTAAAAAGCCTTCTACTACTTGNCGTGCAAAAAATTCTAAATTATCAGTAATANTTATTTTTTCTTTTCCTATATACATTATGGTGTAGGAAAATNTTTAAATAAGAGATTTTAATTTATCTTCTAATTGTGATTTTGAAGCAGAACCAACGTGTTTATCTACAATTTCTCCGTCCTTAAAGAATAATAAAGTAGGTATTGACGTGATTCCATATTTTGCGGAAATATCAGATTCAGAATCAACATTTACCTTACCAATAACCGCCTGGTCCTTAAAATCAGCATGTAATTCATCAATTAGAGGAGATATCATCCGGCAAGGACCACACCATTCAGCCCAAAAATCGACAAGCACTGGTAAGTTAGCTTCTAAAACTTCTTTAGTAAAATTTTCTGTAGTAAATTCTTTAGCCATAATTATTTTTTTTGATAAGCAAATCTAATTTTTTTTTTGTTGAATACAAATAACAAATTTAAATTAATACTACAAAATTGTAAATATATTAGTAACATTAATTATTTCAAGGCAAAGTTAATTGCAAAAACACTCATATCACTAACTAGAGATGAACAAATCTGAACTCTATATTTTTTAGATAAAAGATTTAAATTAACATCCTTTTCAAGAATATTAAATTTTAAATTTTGTTTTCCTGGATACTTAGAAATAATTTCAACTATAGAATCTATAAATTCTGGACTTATAATATCTATAGGGATATTAAATACTATTTCATTAATTAGTTTATCCGACACACTAGATAATAATAACACATTATCAATATTAACTCTTAATCCACCATTACCCCACTTTTGTTTAACAATAGATGCGGAAAAAAAAAGTAATGATTGATTAATAAAATAATTTCTAAACTTAATATATGTGTCACCAAACAAACGAAACTCCCTAGTCCCACTATAATCTTCTAAAATGAGAATACCATAGGGCTGATCATTTTTAGATATTCTTTCAGTATGAGACTGAACATATCCAGAAAAGGAAAAATTTCTTACTGGAGATGTAAATAAGTCAATATCTTTTAATTGATTTGTGCAAAAATATTTTACTTCCAGACTATAATCGTCTAATGGATGACCAGATGCATAAAGACCTAATACCATTTTTTCTTTATTTAACATTTCAAGTCTATTCCATTCTTCGGTATTGCTTAAAATAGGCTCATCAGTAATATTGCTCATTTCTGATTGATTAAAAATACTTAGCTGATTATTTTGTTCTGAGTTTCTTGTTAACTGAGATCTAAACTGAATAGCTGATTCAATAAATGTTACATCATTTATTTTTTTGAAAAAATTTGCTCTATTAACAAAAGAGACACTATCAAATGCACCTCCTAAAGCTAAAGCTTCAAGAACACGTTTATTAACTACCTTGCCATCGACTCTTTTTAAAAAGTCAATAAAATTAACATATGGGCCATAATCTTTTCTTTGGTTAATAATTGATTCAGCTGCAACTGTTCCAACTCCTTTAATAGCTCCTAATCCAAATCTAATATCATTACTCTCATTGACAGAATAATTAATCCAACTTTCATTTACATCAGGTCCTAATACACGTATTGACATTCGCTTACATTCATCCATATATTTTGATAGCTTACTTAAATCACTCATATGGTGAGTTAATAAAGAAGCCATAAATTCTTCAGGAAAATGAGCTTTTAAATAAGCTGTTTGAAAAGAAATAAAAGAATAACAGGTTGAATGAGATTTATTAAAAGCATATGATGCAAAAGATTCCCAATCTCTCCAAATTTTTTCAATAATTTTCAAATCATGATGACGTTTAGAACAACCATCAAAAAAATCTTCTTTTAAACCATCTAAAATATTTTTTTTCTTTTTACCCATTGCTTTTCTTAAGACATCTGCCTTACCCTCCGTAAAACCAGCTAATTCTTGAGATAATTTCATTACTTGCTCTTGATAAACAGTAATTCCATATGTATTACCTAAATATTTCTCCATGACCGGTAGATCATATAGGATTTGTTCACGACCATGTTTTCTCTCAATAAAATTAGGAATATACTCCATTGGCCCTGGTCGATACAAAGCATTCATTGCAATCAAATCCTCAAACTTATCGGGTTTTAAAGCTCTTAGGTGTTTTTGCATACCGGCCGATTCGAATTGAAAAGTCCCAAGTGTTTCCCCTTTCTGATATAATGCAAAAGTTTTTTCGTCATTTAAATCTACATTGTCAATATCAACATGTAAACCATGTCTTTTATGAATTAAATAAACAGCATCCTTTATTTGAGAAAGTGTATTAAGTCCTAGAAAGTCCATCTTTAACATTCCAGCTTGTTCTACAACGCTGTTATCAAATTGAGTAATTAATAAATCAGAATCAGTATTTGTACATACTGGAATATAATTTGTTATGTCATCAGGAGTAATAATAATACCACAAGCGTGTGTACCTAGATTTCTAATGCTGCCTTCAATTGAACATGCCAAAGAAATTAATTCGGATTCATCCTTATCATTATTAACGGATTTTACTAGCTCATTTACTTGACTCATTTCATCTCTACTTAATTTAGCAGATAATTCTTTTTCATTTAATGAAAATATTTCATTTAATGTAATCCCTGGTATTTTCTTAGCTAAAGTATCAACCTTAGATAATGGCACATTAAGAACTCGCCCCATATCTCGAACAGAGGACTTAGCTGCCATCCTACCATAAGTAATAATTTGAGCTACCTGATTAGATCCATATTTCTCAACTACCCAGGCAATTAACTTTGATCGACCTACATCATCAAAATCAATATCTATATCAGGCATGGAAATTCGTTCGGGATTTAAAAACCTCTCAAATAATAAATCATATTTAATTGGATCAACAGTAGTAATATTTAAACAATAAGCAACAACAGATCCTCCTACTGACCCCCTACCGGGACCAACAGAAACTCCCATTTCTCTCGCATGATTAATAATATCTTGTACAATCAAAAAATATCCAGGATATCCAGTTTTTTCAATTGTTTTTAGCTCAAAATCGATACGTTGCTTAATATCCTGGGACAAATCTTTATATCTTTTTTCTGCTCCTTTTTTACATAGAAAACTTAAATAATCAATTTGAGAATTGAAATTCTCTGGTAAATCATATCTTGGCAATAATACATCTCGAGATAAGTCGTATAAATCAAATTGACTTACAAAATATGTTAAATCACTAAAAACATTAGGGGTATTAGAAAAATCTTGAATTGTTTCTTCAACATTTTTAAAATAAAAATTATCATTAGAGAGACCAAATCGATAACCATGCCCCACTCCTTTAGGTGTAGCCATTTGCTCACCATTTTTAACACATAATAATGCATCATGGGCTTTTGCATCCTTTTGATTTAAATAAAATACTCTATTTGCAGGTAAACATTTTACATTATATTCCTTGGACCAGGTTATAAGTAATTTATTTAAATCGTCTTCATCATCTATATTATTGTGACTTAATTCAATATAAAAATTTTCTTTAAATTCATTTAGCCACCATAAAAAACACTCCTTTGCCTTAGAAACACCCACATTTAAAAACAAGCTAGCAATTTCGCCATAAATTCCGCTTGAAGTGGCAATTAAATCATCTTTATATTGTTTTATTAAATCCTTATCTACTCTAGGAAAACCTGCATATAAACCATCGACATAACCAAGAGAAGAAATTTTACATAAATTTTTATAACCATTTAAATTTTTTGCATATAAGACCTGTGAATATCGTTTATCTTTTCTATCTCTACTAAATCCTCCTTGTCTAACACTTCTATCTTGAACCAGATAAAAATCACAACCTATAATTGGTAAAATTTGATTTTTTTTACACAATGAAGCAAACTCGAAGGCACCAAATAAATTACCTTTATCTGTAATAGCTACAGCTTTCATCCCCTCTTTGGAAACATGATTGACTAATTGATTTATCGAAATAGTTGACTGCAAAACAGAATAAGAACTGTAACATCTAATTTGTATAACACTTGATTTATCTATATTATAATTATGATTGTTGTCAGATTGTAGACTAATATCTTCAAACTTAATTTCTCCAGCATTTTTAGGTTCTACACCAATATTTAATAATTTAATTTGTGAAGGGTTTTTTGAAATAAAATCCAACACATCATTATTTGTTAAATCACTATTTTTCTCAGTAAAAAATTTTTGTCTTAATAATTCAAAAAAGCATCTTGCTGTTGCATCTACATCGGCAGAGGCATTATGTGCATTTATAATTTTCTCACTGAAGATTATTTCATATAATTCTTCTAGTTTGGGTGATTTAAAACCTTTTCGAACCTTGATTGTTCCTTTATTATTAATTTCATAGCTTACAATATCTCCAGTAGATAAATTTGGCATGGATTCAGACTTTCTGTATAATAATCCTGACCGATTATTTTCTAATACAACCTTGAATTTATAAAAGTCCTTAAAAGAACCTGCTGGACTTACACTTTGAATAACACCCTCCTCACCTATTCTAATTTTACAGAATTCAACAGTGGTTTTCATCGTATCAATAATAAATATTTCAGGAAAAACAAAACTATTGTCATTCCTAAAATACTCAGAACCAATTACATTAATATCAAAAGAAACATTATGGCCAATGATAAAATTAGCTTTTGAAAGTGCAGTTGAAAATTTTTCTAAAACATAATTAATTTGCCTACCCTCCTCTTGTGCAATTTCATTGGTTATTCTATGAATCTTAATAGAAGCCTGTGGAATTTCAAATCCTTGAGGTTTAATAATATCATTGCCTGAATCAATTAAAACACCAAACTTGTCATGTAATTGCCAAGCTAATTGTACACAACGTGCAGTTTCCCAGTTTTGAACATCTGAATAATGTGCATTAAAATCAGTAGGCAATCCAATAGTTTCAGTGTCAAATATTAGATACATGTATTATTATATTTGTTTTTCTAAATGTAATGAAAAATCAATTCAGTTTATAAATAACTAAATTAATAATAAAGAAAATTTAAACTAAATTATAATAAGTTAAATAATTATTAGATATTTGCACACTTAATTAACTGGGTTTAGGACCCTTATAAAAAAATTAATCT
Organism: Flavobacteriales bacterium TMED191; assembly: GCA_002171975.2. Taxonomy (NCBI): domain Bacteria; kingdom Pseudomonadati; phylum Bacteroidota; class Flavobacteriia; order Flavobacteriales; species Flavobacteriales bacterium TMED191. The sequence goes on along the minus strand of NHIO02000047.1, from coordinate 543 downwards.
TATGGCAACTAAAATTAGACTTCAAAGACACGGAAAAAAAGGAAAACCATTTTATCATATCGTAATTACTGACTCAAGAGCAAAAAGAGATGGTAGATTTATTGAAAAAATTGGAACATACAATCCTAATGTGAGACCAGCAACAATTGATTTAAACTTCGAAAGCGCTCTTAGCTGGCTTCAAAAAGGAGCTATTCCAACTGACACAGCTAGAGCGATATTGTCATATAAGGGTGTGCTTCTTAAGAAACACTTATTAGAAGGTGTTAAAAAAGGTGCTCTAACAGAAGAAATTGCGTTACGAAAATTTGAAGAATGGGTAAAAGAAAAAGATGAAAGAATTGCAAAAAAATTACAAAATATTCAAGACCAGAATGCAAAAAATCAAAAAGAAAAACTAGACCAAGAAGAAGAAACTAGAAAGAAAAAAGAAGAAGCTATTTTAGCAAAGCAAAAACCAGTTGCTGAAGAACCAGCTGCTGAAGAACCAGCTGCTGAAGAACCAGCTGCTGAAGAACCAGCTGCTGAAGAACCAGCTGCTGA
>NHIO02000046.1 GCA_002171975.2 Flavobacteriales bacterium TMED191 | reverse complement strand
TATAGATATTAATAATATTTGTGGATGTACTGATTTAGAAGCTTGTAATTATAATTCTAATGCAACTGATGATGATGGTTCATGTAATTATGGTTTAGAATGTCTTATTTCTCCTTGTTCTNNATCAGAAAATCCTGGAGTTGATGGCGCTTATTGTATGGATGATTACTGTGAAGGTTGTTGTGCTATTTGGTATAATTCTGATGGANCTATTATATNTAATTCATGTGATNATNTAAATTCNAATTCTATGATNGGCTTATGGTATGATTTTGATGCTGATCAATATATTGAAATAACAGAAAATGNAATTGGNTTTTACACTTNTTTAGATGATNCNAATTTTAATTGTTGGTANTATTGGNCTATGGANTANANAAATTTAGGNNTATCACCAATTACTGGTCTTGANATGATTGAGTTTATTGATGAGGAAGATGGNCCNANTCAACTTNNNGTAAATATTTTAGATAATGGNAATTTACAANTTGGTGATNATCAAGGTGATGGTATTGAATTATCACCAATTAATGAGTTGCCTGAATTAGAAATNTGTCCTCAAACTCCAAATTCAGAGGGATGTGAAGATGTTCTTGGACAATGGACCTATTTAAACTATGCATATATTATTATTGATGATGAAGGAGCTAAGTTTATGATTCCNTCTGATGAAAGTGATGTGTTTTGTTATGATTCATTTGAATTATCATATTCTCANCTTAATGATTCTGANACNTGTCAATTATTTATTGATGGTGGTGGTATNGCTTTTGATTTTGCACAAATTTCATTAAATGAGGATGGCACTCTTTCTCTTGAATCTGCAATTGCAGATGACTTCCCTGANTTATGGGANCCAGATNATTCTGANTTAAGTTCTTTAGAGTATTGTGTATTTGGTTGTGTAGACATGTCAGCATGTAACTTTGATCCATTTGCTAACTCTGATAATGNTACCTGTGGTNTTGTTGATGATTGTGGAGATTGCCAAATTCCTTACTGTTTGTATGATGGTGGATATGTAGATTATGTTGAGCCAGGAGATTGTGAAGGTNTTTGGATTGGTAATANTTGTGAAAANAATNATTATTGTTTGTCAGGATCAGAAGATATATTATGGAACTCTGGTTGTAGTATTGGTTTAGAGGAGANTAAATCTAATTTAAATTCTATTATTAANTTAAATATGCNTGGACAAANTATTNANTACAATGANTCTGGTTTTCNATTNATTATCCANGATAATGGAGTNGTAGAAAAAANATATTTATTAAATAATGAGTAGTGGNGAATATACTAAATGGATAGGNGGGGTTGCTGGNTTTATGTATGGTGGTTTTTTAGGCGCTTTAATTGGTTACCATCTTGGTAAGAGAATTGGTAGAAATTTTGGNCCTAAACAAAAGATGTTTGAAATGTCTTTTGAAATGTCACTTCTTGTTTTAGCAACATTAGTNATTAGAGCTGATGGNANAATAAAAAAAGAAGAATTAGATTGTGTTCGATTATTNTTTGTNCAANCTTTTGGAAAAGCTAAATCTGATATTTATTTTAAAGTTTTTAATGANATTAAACAAAAACCTTTTCCATCATTAAGATCAATATGTNTAGAAATTAATCAAAATGTAAATCATAAATCAAGATTGCAAATTCTTCACTTCTTNTTTTCTCTNGCNCATAGTGATGGCAATGNTGACACAAANGAACTTGATATNATACAAAAANTAGCAAAGTACTTNTGGATTAACCAACATGANTTCAAATCTATTGAAGCTATGTTTTTAAATAAAAATAATTTAGAAAATGCATATTCAATTTTAGGTGTTACTAAAAACGCTTCCGATGATGAAATTAAAAAATCATATAGAAAGATTATAAAAAAATATCATCCTGATAAGCTCATTGATGTTAGTGAAGATGTTATAAAAATGGCAAAAGATAAGTTTCAGTCAGTNCAGGATGCCTATGAAAAAATTAAATTAAAGAGGGGTTTTTAGTNATTTAAGAGCTCTAAACTTGTNTTAAGTATATGNAGTCCNTTTTGCCTGTCNGTAGCTAAAATTAGGCCAGANTGAAGATANGGATATNCNCCCCAACATCCAAAAGACCCATTACCCTCAAATTGAGTAGACGTGTCATAATACCCAACTTCTATTAAATTGTTTGGGTCTGATGCATCAATAATAGTTATACCATCTGTATAGTAAGAGTTTATTAAATAATTATTTAACACATGAGTATTGTGTGGAATGACATCTGTAAATCCACTCCATGATTGTATTTCATCTTGCATTTCAATATTGTAGATATCACTAACATCATATGATCTTATATATGCNCCTGAATATTCNTGAGTAGTAAATAAAGTNTTTCCATCATTAGAAATCCAACAGTTGTGAGTCATTCCACCAGGAGTAGGTTGTGATGATATAATTGTAGGTGAAGATTTATCTGAAACATCATATATAAAAAATTCTCCCATTGATGTAGATGCACCCCANATTGTATCGCCTCTAACCATTCCATCGTGAAGGTAAAATAAATCATTTATTCCCTCATATGTTGGATTAATTGGGTCATTATTCAAATTTAGTATGATAACACCATTGGCATTACCACCAAATGCGTATAAATAACCATTTTCATCAATATATATATTATGAACTTTTTCAAAAAAATCTGTTGAAGTATAATATGTATTACCTGTTATATCATCTAGGTCTACAATAAGTAAACCATCGTTACATCCATCACAAATTACATATGCATAATTTTCCCAAGTTTTTATATCTCGCCAAATTGTATTATCACCTTCAATAAAATATAATTGAATAGGGTTTTCAGGAGTTGTAATATCTACTACAGAAAAACCTTCGTTAGTACCAACTAATGCATATTCATTACCATCGCTATCTGAATATCCCCAAATATCATTAATAACTTCCTCATAATCGTAAATTGCAATCAGCTCCATATTTAAACTTTGTTCAGGATATAAACAGGAATTATCATCTGTGTTAGCTGTTGAATTGTAATTTAAAGCAATTGGATCTGTGCAACCATAAATTAGATCAAATGGTATGCACAATTCAAAGGATTGTATTTCTAATCCACAGCTTGAGCAACCATCAAGATCTTCATTAGAGTATATTAGACCACCAATATTTAAATTATTTCCTTGCCACCCATCTCCATAACTATCACTAGTTAAAATAGTGTAACATCCTTCATTTAGACAGAATATTCCATCTTCAGGTGCTCCACCTGAATAAATGATTTCACCTACACTATCTTGTATTTCCCAATACACTTCTGTTTGCCAAGTTCCTCCATTACAAGAGTAATTATACTCAACACATTCGTTATTGCAGTTGTAATTAAACTCAATAGAGGAATTTAGTTTTATTTGATATCCTTTTCCTGGCTTAAGTTCTTGTATTGTATTTAAAGAAAAGAAAGGCCAGTAAATATTACCTTCATCATCTTTTAAAATTATAAGCTCTAGTATGTTAGAAAAATGACTTTCTAATTCAGATGAAACATTATCTAAGTAACCTAATAAATTCCAACCCGAATCAAGATTTATTACACTATTACATTCTCCTATGGTTCCATTAATTGTTAAGTTATTAGGATTTTGCATTTTTATTAAATATGCATCTCCAAGCTGTATTTGACCAATAGAATTTAAGTTAAATTCTGGCCAAAACGCATTTCCATTTTCATCTTTGATGATAATTACATCGTCTATAATACTAGCGAAAATATCTTCTAAATTATTATCTTCTGGAAGAATATAGGTTGAAAATATTGACCATCCTTCTTCTAACTCTATTTCTTGAGTATTATTTTGACTAATTAATAATATAGGAAATAAAAAAAAATAGAATGTTAATTTTTTGAGCATATTATAAAGTTACAAAAATCATTCTAACTATATTTGTATAATTTTTATGAAAAAAAACTTTACATTTTCTTACCACGAGATTACTAATTTGAATGAGGTTTCAGATTTAGATAAAGATTTAATGTATCAAGCTAGTGAAGCCATGAAAAATTCATATTCTTCATATTCAAATTTTAGTGTAGGTGCTGCATTGATTTTAGAAAATAATCAAATTGTTATAGGTTCAAATCAGGAAAATGCCTCTTTTCCTTGTGGTATATGTGCTGAGCGTGTTGCAATTTTTTCTGCTAGTGCTAATTTTCCTAATATTAGAGTTAAAAAAATTGCCATAACAGCTAATTCACATAATTTTGAGATACAAGAACCAGTAGGACCTTGTGGTGCATGTCGTCAAGTTTTACTTGAATATGAAGAAAAACAAAATAGTAATATTGAGATCTTACTATTTGATTGTAAAAAAATTATTAAGATTGCAAGTGCTAAAGATTTATTACCCTTGTATTTTCAAGAAAATCAATTAAAATCAATTAAAAAATGAAAAAATTATTATTTATTACTTCTATACTATTTATGTTTAATGCATTATCACAAAATGACTATGTTAACCAGGTATTATTCCTCAATGAAGGATACTTAGATTTTTCAACTGATGAAATAATTGAACCAGTCACTGTGGGTGTATATTCAATTTCATCAGATGACCCTATTTATACAGAAGTAATTGAAATTACTGGTGCAAAATTTGCATCCGATTTAATTATCAATGATGATTTTTTCTATGTTGCTGCTGACAACAGAATCTTAAAATATCATCTTGACACATATGAGCTAATAACCTCTCAAGATGTGAGTGGGGCTAGAAAATTAGCTATATATGATAATTATTTATTTGTATCTAAAGGCGATTATGATAATGCTACCTTTGGTCCAGTAATTTTTGACTCATATTTAGATGTATATGATCTTGATTTAAATTATCAATTTAACTTTGAATCAGATAATGGACCACAATGGTCCACCGAAAACATCCTTATTAATGAAGATAAACTTTATGTTTTGATAAATAATGCATATGAATGGGGTAATTATCAAGGAATTATTGGCCAAGTAGACTTAACTACACTAAGTTATGAGTCCGAAATTGATTTAGGACCGGACGCAAAAAATCCAATAAATTTGATGTTTAAAGACGACATACTTTATACACTAAATAACAAAAATTGGGACGGCACTTCAATTTCACATGTTACTTTAGATGGTGTATCTACCACAATAGTTTTATCTGATGTAAGTGCTGGTTGCGGAGTATCTATAATTCGAGATGAAAAATTGAATTATCAAATATCTGGAGATACTGAGATGGGAATTTTTGATCTTGGAACAGGATCATTTGGTGTAGAAGAGAATTTAAATATGAATTATTATTCTGTTTCAGAAAATCCTATAAATGGTAATTTATTTGCTGCTACAGCAGATTTTGTAACAAATAGCCAGGTTTATATTTATGATTCTAATAATACAGAGATTACTAATTTTACTTCTGGTGTTACAACAAACAAAATAGTTTTTGATGTTAGAAATGAAAACGCTTCATCATTAAATGAAAATACTAACTTATTTAATAATTCAAGAAAAATTGATATTCTTGGACGTTCTATTAAAAATATAGATGGTTTAGTTATTGAATTTGATGTAAACGGTGCTTGTAATAAGAAAATGATACTAAATAAATAAAAATATTTATATGAAAAATTCACCAAACATAATTGGATTGTATGTTATAATTACTGCATCTATAGTATCTATATTTTATTTTGCTAAACCAATTGAACCTAAAACTAATTATATGAAAAATCAATTTTTATCTACTGGAATTAACCTAGATTTTATGGACACAACTATTTCTCCTAAGAATGATTTTTATCGTTATGTTAATGGAGTTTGGCTTGATTCAGCAAAAATTCCATCAGATCAAAGTGTTTGGGGTAGTTTTTATCAATTAGATAAAGAAACTAATAAAGATGTGTTAGCAATAATGGAGTCAGCACTAAATGATAAGGAAGTTTTAAGAACAAGTGATCAGGGTAAGGCTGTTTCAATGTATGAATGTTTTATGGATTTAGAACATAGAAATAAATTAGGTATCAATCCAATTTTACCATACTTAAAAAAAGTTAATTTAATTACTAGTATTACCTCTTTACAAGAATATATGGAAGAAACATCGAAATATGGTGGTGGCTCAGATTTCTTAGGCNTATACGTGAGTACTGATAAGAAAAACAGTATGAAACATTCTGCATATTTGTATGGAGGTANTTTAGGTCTCCCAGATAGAGATTATTATCTACTAGAGAGTTTTTCAGATATTAGAGATAAATATTTATTACATGTTTCAAGAATGTTTAAATTTTTAGGTTATCAAGACAATATCTGTGAAGAATATGCCAAAATAATTTTGGAATTTGAAACTAAAATTGCTTCAAGTAAAATGGATAAAGTTGAAAGAAGAGACCCTTCAAAAACATACAATCCAAGGTCTATTTCAGAAATTAAAGCAATGTTGCCAATGTTTGATTGGGATAAATATTTATATAATATTGGAATTAAGCCAGATACCATTATAGTATCTGATTTAAATTACTTCAAAACACTTGGTCAAATTCTAGATGCTAACAATATTTCTGAATGGCAAATATATTTTAAATGGGGGATTTTAAATAGCTCAGCTAGTATGCTTACTGAAGAGATAGAAATAGCTAACTGGGAGTTTTATTCAAAAACCCTAAGAGGTGCACAAAAACAAAAACCTAGAAATGAACGTGCAATATCATCCCTTAATTGGTCAATTGGTCAGGCAATTGGAAAATTATATGTTGCTAAAAAGTTCCCACCAGAAGCTAAAGCCAATGCTCAAGAAATGATTGACAATATTATTGAAGCTTTCAAAGCTAGAATTCAAAATTTAACTTGGATGAACGATGATACAAAGATAAAGGCAATAGATAAGTTAGAGAAGATAACAGTCAAAATAGGTTATCCAGATGAATGGAAAGATTACTCAGGATTAGATATTATTCCACTTAGTGAGGGAGGCACATATTTTAATAATAGAATGAATCAGTCTTTTTGGTCAAGAAAAGAAAATTTAGACAAGCTTAATAAGGAGGTGAATAAAGAGGAATGGTATATGTCACCACAAATTGTAAATGCTTATTATAGTCCTTCTAACAATGAGATTGTTTTTCCCGCAGGTATTTTACAACCACCTTTTTATGATTTTCAAGCTGATCCAGCTGTTAATTATGGTGGTATTGGTGCTGTTATTGGTCATGAAATTTCTCATGCCTTTGATGATTCTGGTGCTGATTATGATGGTGATGGCAATTTAGTTAAATGGTGGTCTGATGAAGATTTTGAAAAATTTAATGCCCTAGGCGATTCATTAGCTGCACAATATGGTAAAATTGAAGTGCTTCCTAATTTATTTATTAACGGAAAATTTACATTAGGTGAGAATATTGGTGATTTAGGAGGTGTTAATTCTGCTTACGATGGATTGCAATTGTTTCTAGATAAAAATGATACAATTCCTGATATTGATGGTTTTACTCAAAATCAAAGATTTTTCATTTCTTGGGCAACCATTTGGAGAATTAAAATGAGAGAAGAAGCATTAAGGACTAGAATTATGACAGACCCACATTCTCCAGGTATGTACCGAGGCTATGTCCCATTACAAAATGTAGAAGCTTTTTATCAAGCTTTTGACATAAATGAAGGAAATAAAATGTACTTAAAACCTAATGAAAGAGTAGAAATTTGGTAATGAAAACATTTATTAAGGACTTTCCTAATCATATTGAAAATGCAATTAAAATTGCTGATAAATCAGTAAGTAAATTCACCTTAAATGATATTTCTAATGTTATTATTAGTGGTCAGGGTGGATCTGGTATTGCTGGATGTATAGTTAGAAATATTTTTTATAATAAAATTTCAATACCTATAATTATTAATCAAGATTATAAAATCCCAAAATTTGCCGATGATAAAACTTTATTTATATCATCTTCATACTCTGGAAATACAGAAGAAACAATCAATGCATTTCATGCTGCTTCTAAAAAAAAATGTCAAATAATATGCATATGTTCTGATGGAGAACTTTTATCATTAGCAAAAGAACATAATTATAATTACATTACTATACCTAGAGGAGGTGCTCCTAGGGCTATGCTTGCTTATTCATTGACTCAATTATTATTTGTATTAGAATCATTACATTCTGGATCTACTGGCATTAATGATCTAAAAATTGAGATGAAAAGTATTTCAAGATTACTTCTAAAGAAACAAAAAGAAATTATGAAGATTGCAAAGTCTATTTCTAGTAAAATTGGTAAAAAGATGCCATTTATATATACATATCCTGAATTAGAGGGTCTAGCTGTTCGATTTAAACAACAGCTAAATGAAAACTCAAAGAGACATGCTTTTTATAATATAATACCTGAAATGAATCATAATGAGATTGTTGGGTGGTCTAGAAACAGTTTATGTTCAATTCCTATTTTTATTAATGGTCAATCTAGTAAAGAAAATAAAAATCGTCTTGATATTACAATAAATCAAATAAGTCCAAAAGTAGAAGATTTGATTGTAATTGACTATGATACTAGCTCACACATTGAAGAGTATTTTTATTTTTTGCACCTTGTTGATTGGGTTTCATTTTTTATTGCAGAAAATGACGGTGTTGACCCAAATGAAATTGATGCAATTCATTTCTTTAAAAAAGAACTTAAAAAATTATAGATATGAAAAATATACAAGATTGGTTTAGTGAATATGGCGAAAGTCATCAAAATAAAACAAATAAATTAATTCACTGGATTTGTATACCATTAATTTTTTGGAGTATTATTGCTCTACTTTCATTAATTCCAGATACATTGCTAAATGTATTTAATAATCCTTTTATTAATGATTTGATACATTGGGGTACTTTCGTAATATTCCTAGGACTTCTTTTTTACTTAAGATTATCAATNTCGATTTTTTTAGGTATGTTGGTGTTTTCANTACTTGTATTATTAGATGTTTATTTAACGGTTTATTTATTTGATGCACACAAGTATTGGGGATTATTTAAATCCTNAGAAATGGATGGCGATTTATTTTTGTTGATTCTTTCTATTATTGTATTTATTGGTTCATGGATTTTACAATTTATTGGACATAAAATCGAGGGAAAAAAACCATCTTTTTTAAAGGATATACAATTCTTACTTATAGGTCCAGCTTGGTTGTTGGGTTTTATTTATAAAAAAAATAATATTAAACTTTAACATATGTATAAAAAAATATTTCTCATAATCTTTTTTTCATCTTTTATTTTATCTGCTCAACCAGGAAGACAATATGGAAAACAACAAAGTAAAGAAAATATAATTTATGGTAAGGTTGAGGGTTTTGTTAAGGATAAAAAGAATAAATCAGATCTTAATTATGCCAATATCACTCTTTTAAAACAAAATGAAATTGTTAATGGTACAATTACTAATGAAAAAGGTTTTTTTGTGTTTTCTGAATTAGAACCTGCAGAATATGTTATACAAGTAAGTTATACTGGCTATGAGTCCCAAAATATTCCATTTGAAATAACAAATAAAAAACTTAACAAAAAATTAAAAAACATATTACTTAACGAGAATAAATCTATTTTGGATAATATAGACTTAACAGATCAAGCTCCCATATATGAAAATAAAATTGAAAAAATTGTATACAATGTAGGAAATGATTTGTCATCTACAGCCACTGATGGAATAGATGTTCTTCGTAATGCTCCTCTTGTTTCAGTTGATATTGAAGATAATGTTTCTATTAGAGGTTCTGAGAATATTAAATTTTTATTAAATGGTAAAACATCTTCTTTTCTAAACTCAACTAATATTACAGATATTCTTCAATCTATACCTGCTGAAGAAATAAAATCAATCGAAGTAATTACAAGTCCTGGGGCAAAATACGATGCTGAAGGTGATGCAGGTATAATTAATATAGTTACTAATAAAAAAAATATTGATGGTTTTAATGCGGGAATTAATACTAACACTGGTACACGAGTTAATAGATCATCCTTTAATTTAAATGCTGGAAAAAATAGGTTTGGGGTTAGTGCTAGTGGTGGAGCTAGATATGGATGGCCTAGAAAAGGCGAAACTACGGAAAGTAATATAATATATAATGAATTTGATGAAGTGATCTCTAATCAACTGAAAACTGGCGATTTTGTAGGTAACTGGGTAGGTTTTAGGGGATCTATTGATATCTACTACGATATTAATACCTACAATAGTATAACAACTAATTTTCAAACTAGTGGTCAAAATAAATTTAATGATTATATGCAANATGTAATTTATAATGATATNCAGACAATTAATGAATTTATAGTTTCTGATTCATCAAATAACAAGGATTCTGAATTTGAATGGACAATCAACTATATTAAAACTTTTGAAGATCAACCTGGTCGAGAAATCATGACTAGTTTCCAATATGGAACTCATATTCATGATGATGCTAAAGAGATTAGTCAAGAAAATTATGATGATATTAATATTGAAAACTCAATGTATGGAAATGGATATGAAATAACTGGTCAAGTTGATTATATTCATCCATTGAATAATGATAATAAATTAGAAGTTGGTATAAAACATATTGGTCGGTATACAACTAATGACTATGAAACAAATATCGATAACACTGAATTGATTAGCTGGTTACCAGAAGATGCTCTAAATAATGTATTTCAATACAATCAATTAGTTTCAGCTGCTTATGTTTCTGGAAATTTTAATTTAAAAAATGATTGGGGAATTCTATCGGGTTTAAGGTATGAAATGACTAATATTTTTGGAGATTATAAAGTAGTTTATGATTCTTTTGATAACTCTTATAATAATATAGTTCCGAGTATGACATTATCAAAAAAACTTAATATGTTTAAGACTATTAAATTGTCCTATACTAATAGATTAAGAAGACCTGATATACATAAAATCAATACGAATACTGAAATAAGTGATTTAAATAATATTAGTAGAGGTAACCCACTTTTATCACCATCAAAATCACACCAAATTGAATTAGGTTACACAAGCTTTAAACCTGGACTAATGACTAGTTTTTTTCTATATTATAAAGCAAAGTTTGATGTTGTGGAAGCTTATACAACGTTAATTGATAATACAAATATATTTGAAACTAATTATTTAAATACAGGTGATAATCATTCTCTAGGATTTAATTTTTATGGTTCTACAACTTTAAAAAACATTTTAACTTTAAGAGGATCTTTTGATTTATATACTTATAATATGAATACAACTATAAATAACGTAGATGTATTTAGAGAGAGTATTAATTATAAATATAGTTTTAATGCCAATATAAAACTTGGTAATGGTTATAACGTAGAAAGTAGAGCTTTTTTCAGATCTCCTAGACAAACAGTTCAGGGTGAAAGACCAAGTTTCTCTATGCTTTCTTTTGGATTTAAAAAGACATTTAATAATAAAAGAGGTTCTTTGGGTATAGGAGTAATAGAACCTTTTTCAAAATATAAGGAATTTAATACAGATATAACTGGTAACAATAATAATGGAGATAGTTATGCTTATACTCGTGATTATCAAATTTTATTTAGATCCTTTAATATATCTTTGAAGTATAAATTTGGTAAAGTAGATTTTGATCCAATAAAGAAAAAAGCCAAGTTGATAAATGATGATCAAATGGAAGACAATAGTGGTGACTACTGATTTATTTTAAATGGTTTGTGATTTTTGATGATAGAGGATTGATATCCGATAAAAAATGATTAATAAATTCGCCATTTAATCCAATTAAATACTTGTTAAAGTTCCATGAAACAGAACTGCCCTTTATTCCATTTAACTTTTTATCAGTCAGCCATTTATACAGCTCATGTTGATTTTTCCCTTTAACGTTTAATTTTTCAGATATCTGAAAATTTACACCATAGTTTTTTGTGCAAA
>NHIO02000045.1 GCA_002171975.2 Flavobacteriales bacterium TMED191 | reverse complement strand
AAGAGGAAGAGGAAGAGGAAGAGGAAGAGGAAGAGGAAGAGGAAGAGGAAGAGGAAGAAGAGGAAGAGGAAGAAGAGGAAGAGGAGGAGGAAGAGGAAGAAGAAGTTTATGAAACTGAAGTAAATAATAAAACCTACTACACTACCGATGATAAAAATGGAAGCATATTTACAATGTTAGATGATGGAGATATTGGTGATGAAATTGGGAAATTTGAGAATTCTGTTGCATTCTTTTTCTAATTATAATATAAATGTTAAGTTCTGAATTGTGTGGACCTGCCCTAATATATTTATGTTTTTCACTTACACAAGTAACTGTAGATTCATTTAAAGGATATTATAATACAGCATTTTTCAAAATGTGGATCACTATTATAATTACAATTTTATTGAATAGTCTATGTGCACGTGGTTTAGGAGTTGCCGCTTGGATTATTGTTTTTATACCATTTCTTACTATGACTATAGTGACATCTCTACTATTATACTATTTTGGTTTAGATCCGAAAACAGGTAAGATTTCAATATCGGGTGATTCAATGAACAATGGTGCTAATATTGATATTAGATCTACTCAAAAAGAAATAAATGATTTGGAAGAAAATAAAAGTTCACAAAAATTGTTTTCTGTGTCAACAAACGATAATAGAAAACCTAGCGATAACACAGATCAGTATGAATATGTAAGAAAATACTGTGAAACCCACGGCGAACCCCCTCACCCTAACGTGAGTTGCCCAGTTACAACAGATGAAACCTTTTCATCTTTAAAACACGCCAATTTGTAAAATTAGTAAATTATTAATATAAAAATATATAATAATTTACTATAAAAATGCTTTACATCATAAGTCCCTTATTTTTATTTGGATTATTTTATTACTTATATAGATTAGGATATTTATATAATGTTGCGATTGAATTATATTCAGGATATAAGTATTTTAACAATAACGTATTAATTCCTGTAAAACAAACATATACCAATGTTAGATATTACATATTCTATAAAAATAAATATATTGTAATTATTGACAACAAGGAATACATTGTTGATAATCTTGATATTTTTAGAACAAATATTCAAGGAATTACACCAATATGCGAATATGCCATAATACTTAAACCACATTTAATTAAGAACCAAATATTTTATCAAAGAATTACATCAAAAACAACTGTAAATGGAATTTTAGACAATGTTTACTCAACTAATGTTATGAAAGTAAATCCATTTATTTATATTTCAATAGATATTGGAGGTAAAGAAATTGAAATAAATGATAATTTGATTTATTACTACTTAGATAAGAATACCATATTAGATAGAAAATTCATTATTTGGTTCATACAAAAATTCAATAACGTAATTATGAAAACAACCGAAAATTATATCATAAACATTATTGATTCTAATAGCGATATGAAAGCTATTGAATTTACGAATGATGAAAACAAAGCAATTGTTATTGATAACAATTCTTATATTGTAAAAACAATATAAAAAACAATATATAATTATTATACATAATGGCAGAACAGTCTGAAATGGCTCTCCAAAATGGTGTTGATTCAACATTACAATCCCATAATCTCCATGATACATGGAATTTATGGGCACATCTTCCCCACGATACAAGCTGGAGTTTGGACAGTTATAAAAAAATTACCACCTTTAAACTAGTTGAAGAGATCATTGCACTTAACCATAACCTTCCTGATGTTCTAATCAAGAATTGTATGCTGTTCTTGATGAGGGATGGTATTCAACCTATTTGGGAAGACGAAAAAAATCGTAATGGTGGCTGTTTTTCATATAAAATAAACAACAGAAATGTTGTCGATGTTTGGAAACAATTAAGTTATGCTATTGTCGGAGAAACTGTGTCTATGAATGATGACTTTAGAAGTAATGTTACCGGTATTACTATTTCTCCAAAAAAGAACTTTTGTATTATAAAAATTTGGATGAGTGCTTGTAGTCATCAAAATACTCAACAAATATCACCTATTAAAGGTCTAAATTCTCACGGATGTATTTTTAAGAAACATAACCCAGAATTTTAGGAAAACAAACAGTTATGAATGGTTTTCATTTCATGATATGTTAGAGTATGAAAAGTATATCCACTGTGACCACCGGACACTTGACGATATTCTTTTCTCAATCTTTCGTGAATCTCTCGTGCACCTGAAAACTTAGGAGTTTGCCAAACACGAATGGCATCAAACATACCGCCTGGAATGTAACCGAGCATATTCTCAAATACACTTCCTGTAGTGGTAGACGAATAATAACCATCATCAGTGATTTTATATTTAGCCAATAGTGGTCCATCATAAACAAAACGGTTGTTAATAGGTGGAACAGGAGGACACGCCACTCTTTGTGGCAAAGTGTCTGGTTCTTTTGGAACAGGAGGACCAGAAACTCTGTTACTAGTATTTTTATTAGTACAACGAACTTCGCCTAGATACATATTTGATTTGTATAATACTTAAAAATAAAATTCATTTTAGTAATCAATTTTATTTTTATTTAGGAAGAACTTGGCAACGGAGCTAGGCACAATCTAATCTCGCCAAGAGATGCTACATTATATTTAACAATCAAAGGCAAGTTGTTTTCAAGATACATTTCTACCGAATTACACAAATTTGTACATTTAATAAAATAGCCAAGATTCTTTAGCGAAAACTCTCCTTGAATAATTTTTGTCGATTCTTGTTTTTGAACAAAATCCATACTACCATCTGATTCTGCACGACGAATTTCAGCTGAAGCAAAAGGACCGTTGCAATGGAAAATCAATTCATTACCAACTGATTTTATTTCTAGTTTTTCACTAATACTTGACAAATCTCTAATAATCTTTTGAAAATCACTAGACGGTAAATTAATAATCGATGAAAAAGTAACATCGGGAACTTCTAATTCTTCAGGATCTGGTTCAATCAATCTTAGTTTTTGTGTCTTACACTGTTTAATATCGCCATTCTCAAACTTGAGACCCAGAAAGTTTGGAACAGCCCCGTTCCAATCAGATTCTTCAATATAAATTGTTAATGTGTCGTCGTTGTCAATTGAATTAATTAACTTGAATAAATGGAACATATTAACACCAATTACAATTTTCTTAATTCCATCTTTCATTTTATATGATTCAAAGTTTTCTGAAGGTAGAAATAAATGAGCCAAAATTGTATGCGATTTATCCATATTTACAATGCGTATTCCAACATCACTAAAAATAATATTTGTTTCCAATAATATATCTTTTAGTGCAGTCATTAATGTTCGAAAAGGNNCAATTTGAACAGTTTTTATTGTTAATACGTTTGAATCTTCGTTATCTTGCATTTATATCTATTGATGCGTTTGAACCTTTAAATACTTATGTTGAAAATATAAGTATTTAATTTTATTTAAAAGATATAAATATTANCTTACATTTTAANTATCATGAATGAAATTATATCAGACAATGAAACTGATAATACAGGCGCNAAGTGTCTTTCTACTATAAATACATTACTTTCAACATATAAAACTGACCCATTTATAACTGGAAAAATTCTACATTATATTACTGAACAATTACCAAAAACGCTAGAAACTATGAAGAAAGATCACGACACAAAGGTAAAAAGAAAAATATTTTTAGAACAAGAAAAAGAAAAATTTATTTGTAAGTTTTTAAATGAACATAAGTTTTTCTATATAACATGCTCGAACAGATATATTCAATACAAAGACAACAATTTTACCTTCTCAGGTGAAGATAATGTCCAACATCAAATATTAACTAAAATCAGTTCAGTAAGATCACTTATGGAATGGAAATATAAAATTAAAGCAGAAATTATGAAAGAAATAAAAATGAGTAATTTTATTAAAACACCTATACCAGAATCTGAGACAATACAAAGTATTATTTCAAATATCTTCCCTTCAATATTCGCTAGCAAAGAGTGGGCTAAATATTTTCTTACAGTTATAGGTGATAATATTCTTAAAAAAAACAATAACACATTGGTTCACTTTATGCACCCTTCAATTAAAAACTTTTTAACTATTATTAATGATGAGACAACCAAATATTTTTCTACAACCATTAATCCTATAGAATCTATTAAATTAAAATATCACAAGCATAATTACAAAGATTGTCGTATTCTTGATATTAATAATACTAGTCAATTAAACTATAAAAATAGCGAAGATTTCATAAAAAAAAACTTTTTAAATTTTATGGCTGTTTCTGTTTATTATTCGATTAAACACGAAAATTCAGATAGTTTTATTATAAATAATCACAAAGCCATAACAACGATACATCCTCGTGTTTTTTATTTAAATCACAATAGTATTGACCGAATAACATCGTCATTCCTTATTAAATACACTGTTAATACAAATATACCCAACAGCACTTTGTGTTGGAACGACTTACTTTTTATGTGGAAACATTATTTACAAAGTCTCAATTTACCAAATATTATTTTTCATAATGATCTCAAAACAATTCTTGAAAAAAAAATAAATTACGATAAAGAACGGGACATTTTTATCAATTGTCAAAGCCATTTTCTAGATTTAGTTGAACTTTTCAAAAATTTTTGGACAGAAACAATTGTAATTAACAAGCAAAATGATGAACTAGAAATTGAAGAATTAGAATTTTTATTTCATATATGGTGTAAGAAAAAAGGTAAAAATAATTCATTTATTAAAAGCTCTAATTTTGATGTAATAGATACTGTTAAACATTTCTATAAATCAATTAACATATCTAATGACAAATTTATTACTGGAATTCAATCCAAAGAGTGGAATAAAATTAATGTTATTAGAGATTTCCTGNTAAGTTTTCANGATAAAAATCGTAATGAAAAATGTACACGACCNGTTGCTTTCGATAATTTATATAAAGAATACTGCAAATGTCAAAAAAACAAACTAATATGTAGTAAACAGTATTTTAAAAAAAAACTAGTTACACTTATTGACGTTAAACACATTGACGAAAATATTATTTTAACTAGCTATTGGCAGTAATAGTAATATCATAAATTTATAGTTAAATAAATTTATAATAAAAATTAAAAATTAAATATTAAAAACATTTGTTTTTTGTTTATCTTCTTCTAGTACGGCGCGATCCTCTGCCTCTTTTCTTTAAGGTGCTGTCACTCTTTTTGAACGCTTTGAAAGTNCCTTTCTTGGGTTTGAATCCGGCNTTAGCTAAACGTTTTTCTCTCTTGGCAGTCATATGNTTNTTCTTAGATACAACGCGTCCGTGTTTGTTCATCATCAATTTATCCTTTGTTAATCCTCCNGCTGTTTTGTGGGCNTTTCCATGCCAGACTTGGGCACGAGATCCAGTGTTGAAATCGTATTTTTTGCCTGAAATGTGGTATTTGCCATCGGCTTGTTTGTGGGCTCTTTTTACCATTATATAAAGACACTAGAAAAAAATTTAACGCAACTTCAAATTTCCTTGATTTAATCTTTGTGCTAAATTAAGATTATACACCAATGTTGGTTCTAAAATGGCTGTTTTTGCATTTTTAAAACTATCACTCCTATTNACACACAAATTTTCACACATTACAGTTCTAACAAGANCACCTAAATTTTGCTTAATGTTTATTGTATATCTAGTNTTATATCTTAATACAACTGGTATACTTATGAATCGACCCTTAGTTCCATCAGTAGCAATATCCGTTGATCCATTAATAAGTATTCCTTCCTTTCCAATAGGATATAATATTTTTGGTTCATACTTAGGAGTTCTATCAGTAATACCAACCATTGTAATTCTGTCAGAATTAACACCAGAGTAGAGGTTAAATTCCACAGTACAAGTTGCTGTGTGTTTATGGTATGATTGTACGACAACTCTCAAATTTGTTACTAGATCTTGCAAACCATATATGTATTTTGTTACGTCTGTTGAAATTTCAGGGAAGTTTTTATCGTAAATATTATACACAGCTTTGTAAACATAATTATTTTGAATCTTTTCATTTGTAATTAATAAATCTGTATTTAAAATATCAGTACCATTAAAACTGCCATCATACTCTGTCAAAGAAATATCATATGTAATAAANGAATCGGTCGTATCGGGTAAAATATCGTAGTTTTGAAAATTATAACTCAAATCAATACCAAAATCATATATAGTATTACCTTCTGTCATAAAGTTATAATATGTTGTTTCATTTATGTATTCTTTATGAAATGTTAATCGATTTTCNACATTAATACCTATAAATAATGTATCAAAATTTGCGTTTAATACCTCATTTAACGAAGCATAGTCTCCTCTTAAATTCGCATATGTATCTTTGTATTGAAACTTAATCGATTTTCCAATTTCACTCTCTTCCGATTGACCAATACTCAATCGTTTTGTTTCCCTCAATCTTAACCCAAGTTGTTTCGTTATTGATATAAATAATAAATTTATTGATTTCTTTGGAACGACATTGTTTAGTGTATTATGTTTTATATCATTGCCAATATAGAAAATTTCTGTACTTTGATCACTGGAGACAGTTGTGTCAAAATCCATTAAACCACCAGTTAAGTTTTCAGGATATAGTTTTGTATTAATCTTTAATATTGTGCCATCGTTATTACTAAATGGACACAAGTATACATTTCTGTTATTTGCAACTAGTCCTCTAATATCACTTATTGTATCACTATATTTATAATATGATAATCCATTAAGAGCAAAATTGCTTGTATCAAGACGGACAAGTAAGTTATTAAATGAACTATCTATATACAAAAAGCCACTCTCATAGTTAATACCGGAACAACCATTTGAAAAACTGGGAAGATCTATCGATGAAATATCATTAATTGTGGTTATGTTGTCGAAATTCGCCTTATTAATTCTTAACAACCTAGACGGATTTTGGTTTGTAACTAAATATATATTATATTCATCTTGTGCAATGTCTTGAAAATTTGTAAAAACATTATTCAATGTTGTCAGGTCTAAAACAGTCGTTCCTGATGTCGTAAAATCGTCATTATCAATTCTNATAACACTACCTGAAAATAAAGGNGAATAATAACTATTACTCGAATCAACAACAAGACCGGAATATTGTTTTAATGAACCGATGTCAACACTTGATATATCNCTTGCAGTTAAGGTTGTTGTTGTACCACTTACAAAACTAGATTTTAAAACTCTAATGCAAACATTTATATCATAGGGAACTAAGTATATGTGCTCATTGTATTCTTGTATTCCATTGAATGTTCCAAAAATATCTATTTGAGTGGGAAATAGATAATCATCTAATGTTGGGATTACATTAACTACGTCACATGCTGCAAAATTCGTTTCTGTTGCGTTATTTGTAAAATCTGTTGTTGAGAACCGTACTATTGTAGTATGTGGATCTACGCCATATGTTGTAGAAGCACTTATATCTGTTGTAAACGGTGATAAATATCCAAATTCATTTTCTCTATCAATTGTTACACCTGTAAATTCACCTTGTATCAAAACACCGGTATTTACAGGAAGTTTCTCTGGTATTGTTATATTCTCAACCTTGTTTGATAAGAATGTATCTTTAAATGCCCTTGTAATCTTATTGGTTGTTACATCTGTCGAATAATTNCCNTATGGAGCTAAATATATNTAANTAGCNTCATAATCTAAACCNCTATATTGAACATTTGAACCNNTGNTNTCTGTTAAATTTANTGTTTCAATNTTAAATTCTTTATATCTTGANGTAGCTTCTGTTGTTGTNGNTAATTGTGTATCATAATGAACATCTAAATCTACTAATTCTGATGTTGCAGTATAAAAACTGTTGTTTTGTTCGTCTGTTTTTTCCTTACATTGAATAACAGCGTATTGATAATCATTAACATAACCACTCATATATACAACTGGCGGTTGCTCATTGTTTATCTTAATTGTTTTAACATAATTGTTTTTACCTTGAATACCTGATTCTACAAACTGATGAATATACGAAATATCAGTCACTAATGCACCACCAACTTGTTTGATTTTAACTAATCCCCATTCCCAATTTGTTACTCCGTTATTTGATACATCAACATTTACAGCAGCATATATTGTTCCATCTCGGTTATCAATCGCAATATCAATAATTCTGTCATTTTTGTTTGCAAATTCGCGATAAACAAATGTTGTATCTATTGTAAATGTGTTATTTTCTATGTCTTGTGAGAGTTTATATATAATTGGAAGCGACGAATCCAAAATATCTGGAGTATCAACATTAGAATATCCACCAATGTAAACATTTGGCGGATCATTACTATCTAATACAATACAAGTTGCATTTTCGTTTAATCTGCTAGTATTTGTAATAGTATACGATGACGTAACTGTCATTACACCGTTTGGTTGGCTTATTTTTAACAGTGACATATCACTATCTTTGGTAGTTTTGTCTCTTATACTACCCACTAAATACATATTATTGTTGTTGTCAATAGTAGAAAGTGTGGTTTTTTCATTATCTTTATTAAAATCATAATTAAGTTGTTCTAACAAATTGAATGAAATTGTTTTATCGGTTGTTTCAGATGGAATTTGCTCAAACTTAACAACAATATTATTAAAGTTGTCTTTCTTTTTTTCGTCACTATATCCAAACATATAAATATTCATACTAGAATCAAGAAGAATTGATGTATTTTCATTACTAACAATCCTATTTTCAGATGTAATCATAGAAGCCTTATTTGTATTTTCAAAATCAGAATAAACAAAGTAATTATTACCTGCAAAATCTTGAATTAAATCTGTTTCCAAAATTGTTCCACTAGCATCAAGTGCGATTTGTTCTTGTGTTACGCCTCTCTTTTCAATAATTTCCCATCGACTTGTTACAGTATTATATTTTTGAATTGTCGGTCTAAATTTGGTTCCTTGTAATTGATTTACTTCAATGCCTTCGCGATAGGATACTGAAACATCTTCGTTATTATCAACAGTTATTGATGGGTTTGTTGCAATTCCTTCTGTAAACTTTGGGTTTCCTCGTATAGACCAATAACCAGCATTTTCATTAATTGGCGGAGTGTAGTAAATTACAGTCAATTTCTTCGCTGTAAAGTTTGTAACAACAGCTTCTGTTGTTCCTTCAATTAAGGTTTCATAACTGTCACTTACACTTTCACTTAAGCATAAATACGGTTTATTATGTATAGGATTACTTGATATAGACAATGAAATTTCATTGACATTTGTAAATGTTGAATTTGTTGTATTTGATAGTACATACCAATTGTCAGATATGTCTTGTGTCATTACAACTAGATTACTAGTTTCATCTATATAGGCAACATATATGTTGTCATTGTAATCAACAACAAATTTCAGCTCACTAACAGCCGTATTTGTAAAACCAGGACTTCCAACAAATGACCATTCATTTGTAACAAAACTATACTTCTTAACCGTTGCTTTATTTCCGTTATTACTATCAGCAAAACAAACAAAGAATTTCTGTGCTGCGCCTGGATCATAATGACTAATTTCATTAAATTCACGAATAACGCCAGAGGTGTCTGTGTGAAAACCATATTGTGGTACTATTGACGCACTACTATCAAACGGTATACCACCAGCAACACCTGAAATATCATTTGCAAAAGGAAATCTTACTTCCAAATTACTTATATCTATATCTTGTGTAATTCCAAAAGTTTTTCCATTTTCATAAATATTTGTAATTTCATTTTCTGTTAGTGCGCGACTATAATATCTAATATCTTCAAGATTATTTGTTATTGTTTCATCTACTAATTGTAACGACGGACCGACTGTTTCATTTACATAATAACTGTTCAAAGGATAAATCTGTTTATATGGTAAAATTATTGGCAATTCTTCTAGTGTTGTTCTATCATATTCTGTATGATTAAATACATCCAAATTTTGCATTGTTAATTTAACATTCTTTGTTGATTCTACTGTTTCAATATAATCCAACACTCGATCACCATCCTCACGTAATGGCGCATATAGTACATAATCATTAGTTGTGTTCGCACCCGTTGTATCATATAAATATGTAACCTCGCTTTGTGTTAAAGGACGATCGTAATATTTCAATTCTCTAACATTTCCATTGAAACTATATTGTGCCTGTCCATCTTGTTCATAACGAGAACCCACACCTATAGTTCCTATAGTATTTGGCGTATAATTCGCACTAGTAGACGAAGATTTTAGTGAACCATCTACATACAACTTCAAGGTTGTTGTTGCATTATCATATGTAACCACTGCGTGGTGCCATTCTTGCTGAGTGATTGCTGTAACACCATTTATATTTGTTTGTAAAGGTCCAAACAATCTTACTTGCAACGTATCTGCATGTGGATCTTTTCTCAATGCAAGCATACCACCCGAAGTACCATAATTTTCACCAAAAACCAATATATTTTTTTGGTATCGTCCAGTCTGTTCATATTCAAAATTATTAAACGGATATATCCATAATGAAAATGAGAAATTTTGATAGCTGGTA